>CAZGRM010000024.1:0-25697 GCA_964528295.1 uncultured Lachnospiraceae bacterium | reverse complement strand
CTCATCCGGAACAGACATGTTCGGCGCTTCAATGGTGATATACGTTCCCACCGGCTTTCCCATCACCTTAGCGCCGTTTTCCGTCTCGATGAACACGGTTGTCGTATAAATCTCCCGTTCCTTATCTTCCTGCTCCTCCACCCGCACTCCCCGGATGGATTCTGCACTTTCCTGGCAGCATTCTCTTGCCTCCAACGCCAGGTCCGTCCGTATCTGAAAATTCCCCATCATAACTGCTCTCCTTTGTACTGTTTTCCTTTTTTTATTACAGCTCAGCCAACCGGAAAATGAAAAGACAGACTGAACGCATATAAGCCGCAGACAAAAGCTGCGCAGCAGCGAATAGCCTTCGATGAAGACGGTTCCATGTTGGCTGGATTGTAACTATTTTTTGCAAGTTTTTGAGAAATATGTATTGACAGAAAAGTTGGATTGGAATAAGATATATGAGTATGTTTACATTAAACGTCCGTGTCCGATTTTAATGAAACAATCATTATTATACAATGTTTGGAGGTGTACGAGTTGGCAAACATCAAATCTGCTAAGAAGAGAATCCTTGTAGCAAAGACCAGAAATGAGCGTAATAAGTCCGCAAAATCTGCTGTCAAGACCGCGATCAAGAAAGTGGAGGCTGCTGTCGCGGCAAATGATAAGGCTGCTGCCGACGCTGCTTTGCTTGCTGCTATTTCGACGATTGATAAAGCCGCTAAAAAAGGCGTTTATCACAAGAACAACGCAGCCAGAAAAGTATCCCGTCTGACAAAGGCAGTCAATACTCTGGCATAAGAATAGATCAGAAGAAAGAGGAGCCGTCAATTCCGTCATGTTGACCGCTCCTTTTTTATGCGCTTTTTTCTTGTAGTCTACGCCCGCTTTTTCTCTCCGCTGTATTTCACGATCAGCAGCTCCACCGCCATCCGGTCCCCCAGCCGGCCCGTCTTCACCGCCTCCTCCGCCTCCACACAGTCCTCCACGGCCTGACGCAGCGTCTCCATCGAAAAGCTGGCGGCCTGAGCCAGGGTCTTTTTGGCAATAAAAGGGGCGACACCCGCCTTTGAGGCGGCGGTGCCGCTGTCACAGCCCTGCTCCCGCAGACTTTTGAGCTGGAGCATTTGATTAAACTGGCGGGCGATCAGAAATAGGATCCGCATGGGAGGCTCCTTCAGAGCCAGGAGATCGTAGTAGAGCTCCAACGCCCTTTTCTGCCGCTTCTCCGCCACAGCCCGGATCATGTCAAAGATTTTGTTCTCCGTGGTGACGGTGCAGACGGCCTCCACGTCCCGCCGCTCAATGGCCGGCTGCTCCCGGACGTAGCACAGCAGCTTCTCCAGCTCGTTGGCGATGTTCTCCATGTCGTTTCCCGCCTTCTCCAGGAAAAGAGCCAGGGCGTCCTGGGTGATATTTTTCCCGTCCTTTTTGATCATTCCCAGCACCCAGGCGGTGAGGGTCCTGGCATCCTGGCGCCCCAGCTCCACGACGCGGCCCCGGGCCTTCACCGCCTTGTAAAGCTTTCCCCTCTTGTCCACCTCGCTCTCCACAAAGACCATATAGGTCTCCGGCGGCATGGAGGGCAGATATTCCGCCAGCTCCGGGCAGGCGTTCTTGAAAAAGCCGCTGTCCTCGATCTGGATCAGCCGGCGCTCCGCAAAGAAGGGCATGGTCTCGGCCTGGTCGATGACCTGCCTCACATCGATCCCCTTCCCCTCGTAGGCGGTAAAGTTCATGCTGTCCTCCTCCGCCACCAGCCCCCGGCGGAGCCTGTTCTTGTACTGTTTTTTCAGGTAAGCCTCCTCCCCGCAGAGGAGGTAAACCTGTTTGAAATTTCCTGTTTTGATATCCTCATTCAAGCTCTTCATCTCTCTATGCCGTCTCCCTGTCCTCCCCAGCGTCGTACGCCGCCATGGCCTGTCCCATGAGGCAGGCGTCCGTGGGATAAGCCAGGGCCTTTCCTCCGATCTGCTGATACTTCTCACTGCCCCGGCCCAGCAGCAAAATCAAGGTCCGCTCACCGCTCTTCGCGGCCTCCTCCACCGCCCGGCTCACCGCCTCGCTCCGCTCCGGAATACACTGGCAGGGGCATCCGGTCATCTCCACATAGCTCTGCACCTCATCCGCGATATCCTTCTGGTTCTCCATCCCCGGATCATCGGAGGTGACGATCACAGAATCGGAAAACAATCCCGCGATAATCCCCAGCTCCCGCCGGCGGTTCAGCGCCTTCCCGCCGGGGCAGCCAAACACGGTAATAATTTTCCGGTACCTGCTGTACTCCTGAAACACCGCGTCAAACAGCTTCTCGAAGCTCAGCCGGTTGTGGGCGAAATCCACAATGCCGCAGAGCTTTCCGTCGCCGCTGCGGAAGTTCTCCATCCTGCCCGGCACCCGGGTGACGGCAAGGGCCTGTCTCATATACTCCACCGGAACGCCGTAGACATAGGCCGCCGCGATGGCCGCCATGGCGTTCTCAATATTAAAGCTGCCCTTCATCCCCAGGGTAAACGATTCGGAAAACCGGTCGCAGGTCACCCGGAAGGAAACCTGGCTGCCGTCGGCCCGCACCTCGCTCAGACGCAGATCCGCGTTCCTCTTTCTGCCAAAGGTGACCACCCGCTCCGCCTTTCTCGCCGCCTTCTGGATCCTGTCCGCATAGTCCGCGTCCAGATTGACGACAGCCGTCTCCGTCTGGCGGAACATAGACAGCTTTGCGCTGAAATAATCCTCGAAATCCGCATGCTCCTGGGGACTGATGTGATCCTCGGAAATATTCAGAAAAATCCCCACCCGGAACCGCAGCTCCCGGACCCGTTTGTATTTCAAAGCCTGGCTGGACACCTCCATCGTCATATATTCCAGCCCGCTCTCCCGGGCGTTGGCCAGCAGCTCATGGATCGTGGGGGCCTCCGGCGTGGTCATCACCGCGTCCCGCCGGGCCTGTCCGTCATAATTCTCCACAGTGGAGATCAGGCCGGTCTCCGGCTTGCCCTTCTGGGCCTCCCACAGATCCAGCATGGCCTTCAGATACCAGGAGGTGGTGGTCTTGCCCTTGGTGCCTGTAATGCCGGTGAGCACCGGGCTGCCGGGACGGTAGCCGAAGAATTCCGCGGAGACCGCGGCCATGGCCTTTCGGATGTCCGTCACGATCAGTCCCGTGAGACCCTCCTCTGTCTCCAGCTCTCTTTCGCTGAGATAGGCCACGCTGCCCCGGGCGGCGGCGTCCGCCAGATACTGGGGACGGAAATTCGCCCCCTTACAGATAAACAAGGTTCCCGGCACAGCCGCCCTGGAATCGCAGGTCAGCCACAAAAGCTTCCGCTCCATTCTCCTCTCTCCGGTAATCTCCTTCAGCAGCCCCCGCTCCTTCAGGGCTGATACGATATTTTCGATGATCATTGTCTCTCTCCTTACGATACACACACAATTCTGTACGCGGCCGGCAGTCTCCCCCCTTCGCGACTCTGCCGCCTCTCTTATATTAGACGAAATTCTCCCCCGATTCGTTTCACCGTGAAATCTTATTTTTTTCCTAAAAAGCTCCCGGGGCGGCCGGTCACTCCTCCCCAAGGTACTCCTCCAGAGTAATCTGTCTCTCCGTAATCTCCTTCGCGGCCTCCTGACCCACATACCGGAAATGCCAGGACTCATAGCTCACCCCTGTGATCTCCTCCTTGCCCCGGGGATACCGGAGAATGAAGCCGTACTTACCGCAATTCTCCCTGAGCCATTTGTTTTCCTCGGTGTCTTCCTGCCCCTCGTCTAAAATCTGATAGCTGAGAGCCACGATATCCACGGCCAGCCCGGTCTCGTGCTCGCTGTAGCCCGGCGGCATGGTTTCCCTCGTCTCCTGATCGTAGGCCTCCTCCCAGGTCAGTCCCTGGGTGTACATGGCGGTCTCGATATCCTCCCACAGAAGCTCCTGCTGCCGCTCCCGGCTGCGGTAGCCCGAGGCCACCACAAATTCCAGGCCCAGGTCCGATCCGTCTGTCAGCATCTCCTTCAGAGAATCGTACATGACCTCCGCCACGGCGCAGGACTTATTTTCCAGCCAGTGGAGCTCCGCCTCGTAGCCCGGCGGGAGCGCATGGGTCTTATTTACCAGTACGGTCAGGCCGTTCTCCTCCCCGTAGGACGTTTCCTTCAGAGTCAGCCCGCTCACCCGATTTTCTGTGGTCCCCTCCTTTAGCACGATTTCCTGGGCCTGGGTCTCCTGGCTTACCTCGCTTCTTCGCACCGCCTGAATGGACGCCGCCCCGGCCAGAAAAATAGCCGCGGCAGCCAGCAGCGCGCATTCTCTTTTTCTTCTATATTCGTTATCGTTCATATGAATTGCCCCCTTTATAGAAAAAACTATAATGGAGGCATGTATCAAAATCCGCACAGATTTGTATCCAATTTGTATCTTTTCAAAATTTATCGTAGGTCCACTGCGTTTCCATTTCGTATTTCTCCATCGCCGTAACCTCTTCCTCCGTCAAAATGAGCGGATCCTCCCACTCTCCGAAGCTAACGCTCATATCCGAGACAAAATTCATCCACAGGCCGGAGCCATACATCAGCGCGCAGCCCCCTCCCGCGGAGGTCTCCACCAGCCTGCCCTGAGCCTGGCCCTCAAAGGTATCGAAATACAGCCTCACCAAAAAACCGGCGCCCTCATAATCAAACTCCGTCTCCGCCGATTTCGCGTTCACCACAGCGGCATACTCCGCCGTCCCCAGGTCGGTCATGGCCTGAAAATACCCGTTCATCACATCCCGAAGCGTGATGATCCCGCTTTCCGCGTCCTCGTACAGCGCGTCCTCCTCCTCGTAGCCCAGCTCTTCCATCACCCGGCCCGTGAAATAATCCCCGCTGACGGACAGATAGTAGATCAAATCCTTGTCCGCGTCCATCACCACCGTCAAAAGGCTGCCCTCCGCCTCGTTATAGAAGCGGGTCACCGTCACAGAAAAGGTTCCCTTGGAGGTAAAGACCGTACAGGTATCATTCATCCTCATCTCACCCTGACTGGCCGTCTGGGTAATTCCCTGGGGCGCCAGCTTCAGGTCCTCCCACTGCTTTACGGCCTGCTTCACCCGGAGCAGATTTCCCGCCTCATACTCCAAGTAATTCCAGCCGTAATACTCCGCGTCCCTCAGCATCTTCATGATCCCGGCGATATCCAGCGCATCCACATCCAGAAACTGGATATCCTCCCGGCTGGACACCACCACCCGGTCCAGAAGCTTGCCGTCCTGCCAGTCGGAATACCAGCCCGGCACAAACCAGGCCGCCCCCACGGAGACCGCCAGCGCCGCCATGCCGATGCCATATTTCCATATTTTTTTCCAACGCTCTTTATCCGCCATAGGCTCTCCTGCTTCTCCGCTTTCTCCTTGGCTGCTCCCGATCCAGAAACAGCACCGACACCTTCGTTCCCTGACCGGGGGCGCTCTCAAACTGCCAGACCGCATGATGGACCTCCACGATCTTCTGGCAGAGGGCCAGCCCCAGACCGGCTCCCCCCTCTTTTCTGGAGCGGGATTTGTCCACCATATAAAAGGCCTCCGTGATCCTGGACAGCTCCTGCCGCTCCATTCCCCGGCCCTGGTCTCTGACCGTCAGGAGATAGCCTCCCGGCTGCCTCAAGCCGGAAATGCGGATCTCCGTGCCGGATTCGGAGGCCTTTCTCGCGTTATCCACCAGATTCAGAAACAGAGAGCCCAAAAGGTCCCGGTCCCCGTAGATGACGCCCTCCTGGGCCTGCCAGGTGATCCGAATCCCCTTCTCCTTCAGGGAGGGCTTCATGATCCGCTCGATCTCCTCCAGAAACTCCGGGACAAAGATATTCTGCCGGGAGATTTCCTGCTTGTCCGTCATGGTCATCTCCAGCAGCTTGTAGGACAGAGTCTGGAGCCGCTTGCCCTGCCGGTATATGTAGTCGGCGCACATATCCGTCTCCTCCCGGCTCAGCTCCATCTGCCGGATGGTGTCCGCGTATCCGATGATGGAGGTCAGCGGCGTCTTCAGCTCGTGGGCGAAGGCCGACGTAAACTCCTCCTGACGGCGCACCTCGTCCTGGAGCCGCTCCATTTGACGATTGATGGTGTTTGCCATCCAGTTAAAGTCCCGGGCCAGCATCCCGATCTCGTCACCACCGCGGATCTCCACCCGGGTATCATACTGTCCCCCGGCAAACCGCCGCACCGCGCCGGACAGCTTCTGCATATTCCGCATCACCAAAAACAGCACAAGAAGGATCACGGCGCCCACCAGCACGGCCAACAGCAGCACCCCCATCTGATACCTGGAATACATGCCTGCCCGGTCCCGATACAGCTCCGAAATATTTCTGACGGTCTCCATGCAGACATCAAAACGGCTGCGGCCCAGCACCGCCACATAGGTCTCTCCCTGACTTTTTACGATCTCATACCCCACATTGTGGTCCTCGTCCAGATTTTCCAGAATGGAATGCTCCACCTTCAGATTATTGTCCTGATACAGCATCGTCCCGTCC
The DNA here is from genome assembly GCA_964528295.1 of uncultured Lachnospiraceae bacterium. Taxonomy (GTDB): domain Bacteria; phylum Bacillota; class Clostridia; order Lachnospirales; family Lachnospiraceae; genus Choladousia. The sequence continues at coordinate 19,201 of CAZGRM010000024.1, read as the reverse complement.
GCGTCATAGACCCGGGCGCTGCCGCTCTCCTCGCTCCGCTTGGAGTAAAAGCTCTCCATCACCTTCTGGACGGTGGTCTGCTCCTTCTGCTCCTCCGACAGGCTGTTCCAGGTCAGCTCATAGGAGTTGAGCAGCATCTGATTTTCCACCATACAGCGCTCAATCTCCTGGTCCAGACTGCTCTGAAAGCTGTCCTGGATCATCCAGGCTCCAAACACGGTCAAAAACAGCACGAAAATGGGGGTGGTAATAAAAAATAATTTCCAGGATAATTTCATCCCCGCCTCCTAATCCGAATCAACAGGCCCCCTTTAGCATACCAGCCGGTAGCCCACCTTGTAGATTGCCGTGATGTGATCCTCCAGCCCCAGCTTTTTCTTCAGGCGCTGGACATGGAGGTCCACGGTGCGCCCGGTGCCGCTGTACTCGCCGCCCCAGACATTCTCATAGATGGTTTCCCGGTACAGGGCCCTGTTTTTGTTTCTCAAAAACAGAAGCAAAAGCTCGTATTCCTTCGTGGTCAGATCCACCTCCCGGCCATCCTGAAATACGGTTCTGGAGTCTGTGTCGATCTCTATATTAAACAGCTTCAGATGCCTCTCCGTCTTTTTATACCGGCGCAGCACCGTCTCCACCCGGGCCAAAAGCTCCGCGATCTCAAAGGGCTTCGCGATGTAGTCCTCCGCCCCCAGCTTCAGCCCCTTCACCTTCTGCTCCGTCTCCCCCATGGCGGTGAGGAAAATCACCGGCACCTCCACGGTCTTCGCGTACTCCAGCACCTCGTATCCATTCAGCTTCGGCAGCATAATATCCAGCAAAATCAAATCGAAGGGCCGCTCCTCTATGGCGTCCGCGGCCATCTCCCCATCCGATGCGATCTCACACTGATAGCCCGCCTTCACCAGGTTCATCCGAATCAAATTCGCGATCGATTCTTCGTCTTCCACAATCAAAATTTTATTCATGCCTCTCTCCTCCTCCCCCTATCATAACCTCTGACAGCAAAAAAGGGAAGAGGATTTTTTCCCCTTCCCTGGTTTTCCGTCCCAAGCCTTATGATCCGGTCACGCCCGGTTTGGCGTATTTTTCTGTTCCCGCTTCTTTTTCGTCATCAGACCGCCGATCCGCCCCGTCTCCTTGGCTGACAGGGATTTCCAGCCCTGCTCCTTCACCTTCTCCAAAAGTCCCAGCTCCTCCGCGATCTCATACTTCATCCGGTCGTCGGGGCTGAGCTCATCCCACAAAATGGCTTTTCCTTTTTCTTCCATAAGCAAATCATACTCCTTTCAATGGGAGTATGACCTGCTTTTTGGATTTTATTCGCCCTCCGGCATCAGAATTGCCGCAATGATGTAAAAGATCACGCCCACGCTGACCAGACCGAAGATCACGAAGATCAAGCGGACCACGGTGGAATCAATGCCAAGGTACTCTCCGATTCCTCCGCACACACCGCAGATTTTTCTGTCATAGTTGGATTTGCACAGTTTTTTCATATCGATACGCTCCTCTCTTATTTTTCGTCCGTAAACCAGATATGAACGGAGCCGACACCGCTGTCGATCTCCATCTCCTTGGATGCCTTGTTGTCGATCTTGTGGTCGCCTCCCAGGCCGTCAAAGAAATATTCCCCGATCTCCACACTGGCTACGCCGCAGTCCACATCGTAATCAAAATCCTCTTCCCGGCCGATCACCTCCAGCTCCACGTCTCCCACGCCGCTGTCCAGCTCCAGCTTTTTCCTGATATCCACACTCATCTCACAGCTGCCTACGCCGCCGTCCAGCTTCAGCTCCCGGCAAATCACATAGCCCTCCCCGGTGGAAAGGCTGCCGACCCCCAGATCAAGGTCCAGGGTCTCCACCACCTGATCCTTCGGGATGTAGATCTCCAGATAGGAGCTCTGGTTCCGGTCCCAGAATTTCCAGACGGCCCGGCCGCACTTCACGCTGAGGGTGGAGCCGCTTTGCTTTGCCGTAAAGCCGGAGGGCAGGTTCTCCCCCCGGACTCTCCACTGTGTCCCCTCGCTGGGTATCAGCAGACAGTCTGTCAGAGCGCAGTCCAGCTTCAGCTTTTTCACACCGGTAAAGGTCTGGTCGTAGTCCACCTCATCCGTGGTGGCCTCCCGGATCACCTCCCTGGCGTTCTCCCGCCAGCCTGAGGGGCCGATCCACCGAAACTCTCCGGACTGCTCCATGGCTGAGAGCTGGGAGGGCCGAAAGCCCAGACACAGCCCCGCGACGCAGAAGGCCGCGCCCACCACCACAAAAAACAGCGCCATGCGAAGCAGGCTTCTCGTTGATTTTTTCATTACGCCTCACCTCCCCGTCCAAAGATTCCCCGCACCAGCTTCCAGCAGAAGCCAATGATTTTGCGCATCACCTCCACCGCCGCCCGGAACACGCCGGGCACCGCGACAACGCAGCCCCACTTCACCAGAATGATGAGCAGGAAGCCTCCGGCGAAGGACAAAAGCCCCAGCCCGATCATCATGATCCCCGCCGCCGGCGCGGCGATATTGTAAATGCCGGTGGCGATCAGAGTCATCCCTCCGGCAAAGGCGGCGCAGATGCCGCCGATCCCGGCCCCGATCAGGCCGAACAGGCCGCCGAAGATGCCGAAGACTCCGCCGATCACCGCCGCCGCCACGGAAAATCCCGCGGAGATTATGCTGCCGGCCACGGGGAGGCCGACGAAGAGAAACAGAAGCAGAAACAGAAGCCGGTTGCCATTTCGCCGCTTCACCGGCGGCTTTCTCTGGGAGCTGTCGGAACGACTCTCCTGCCTTTCCTCGTCCCGGCGCTCCTGACCGCCGTAGGCCTTCCAGCCATCATCCCGGCTGTAGGAATCCCCGCCATCCTCACGGGTGTAGGCGTCTCTGCCATCCTCACGGCTGTAGGCGTCTCTACTGTCCTCACGGCTGTAGGCGTCTCTGCCATCCTCACGGCTGTGGGCGTCTCTGCCATCCTCACGCTCTTTTCCCCGCTGCTTTGCGTTTTCCAGGGCGGAGTTCCAGGCGTTTTCCGCTTTCCGGCCCCACTCGCTGTCACGGGCGGAGTTCCAAGCATTCTCCGCCTTCCGGCCCCACTCGCTGTCACGGGCGGAATTCCAGGCGTTCTCCGCCTTCCGGCCCCACTCGCTGTCACGGGCCGTATGCCAGGCGTTCTCCGCCCGGCTCCTCCAGCTCTCTCCCTGGCTCCCGGAACGGCCCCGGTTCTCCCACTCCACCTCTCCGGTGTAGCTCTCCGTGTCCTCTCCGCCGCCTTGCGCTTCCGGCCCTCTCCCGGATTCACCGCGTCCGCCCCGGTATCCCGACCCGGCTCCGGTGCCGCCGTATCCTCCGCACGCCTCTGACTCGCCCCTGGTTCCTTCGTGTCTGCCGCGTGCCTCCGGTCCGCCTCCAGTTTCTCCATATCCGCCCTGGTATCCCCATCCGCCTCCGGTTTCCCCGTATCCGCCCCGGTTTCCCGACCCGGCTCCGGTGCCACTGTAATCCTCCGACGTGCCCTTACAGCTTTCCTGTCCCTTGCGGGCTTCCGGCGGCTCCGCCTCTTTGTCCTGACCGTTCCCGGGCTCCGCCTTCATAATCTTGGCGTACCGGTCCGGCATATTGCCCCTTTCCTCAAAGCGCGCGTCGTGGTACCCCGTCTCCGTGAACTCGCCGGACTCCCGGTCACCGGACAGATTGCCGATAATCTCCGCCGCCACCTTCGCCGGGCTGCCCAGCCCCTCCAGGATCTCCGCCTCCCGCTCCGGTCCCGCCTCCTCAAAGTAGTCCCGGTAGAAGGAGACCGCCTCCTCCTTCTCCAGCCCCGGCACCCCGGAAAGTAAATACTCTAGCTGTCTCAAAAATGATTCCTTATCCATAATCTCCCTCAACCTTCCCCACTGTCCCTCAATAATATCTGAGAAATTTTTCCCGAATAGCTCTTCCACTCATCCCGGTACATGCTAAGCTGCGCCCAGCCCTGCTCCGTGATCTTATAATACCTGCGGTTTCTCCCTCCGTATTCCCGGTCGTACACCGTCAGGCAGTCATCCTTCTGAAGCCTGCGCAGCACCGGATACAGCGTGGATTCCGAAACCTCCAAAACACTGCGGACCTCCTGGGTGATCCGGTACCCGTAAGTCCCCTCCGCCTCCGCCGAAACCACAGACAAAACAATGGCATCCAGCAGCGCAGCGCCCGTATTAAATACCATCGTCCCCTTCCTTTCTATTTTTATAATACTATTTTTCTCTCTATATTATATGTCATATAATATTATGCCATTCCCAATTTGTCAACCCATTTTTTTCACAAATAAAAAAAGGCCGCGGCACAATGAAAATGGAGCGCCATATCTGACACTCCATTTTGACGCCGCTTTTTCTGTTTTTACAATTTCAGGCGGCTTTATTCCCCAGCGATATAGCTGTTTCCGAAAATATATCTGGCCTCTTTTCCACAAAGAGATTAATGAGCTGCCCAATACTCATCAAATACGGGCTGTAAAATAGGCATCACTTCGTTGACAATCACATCTTCCGCATTCTTCTCGCCTAACCATACCTGATCCAGCAGTCCATTATAAAGGCTGGAAAGCTCTACTGTATTTGATATCAGATTCTCAACCGCGGTATATCCACTCTGAGCCATTTCAACTACACCGTAGAATTCTTCTGAACGAATATCAGAATCTTCAATCCAACTCTTCAGCGCTTCTTCCTCTGAATAATAGCTCTCCTCCGTTGGCATCCACAACCCCATATTGATACAGTCAATCAGATTCTTATTATCATAGAAAAACGACATAAGTGCCATTGCCTCTTCCGGATGCTTCGAATTTGAAAATACTACTACCGGATTTCCCCAAACCTTATTCGTTACTTCCTTGAATTTCGGCAATACACCAGTGCCAAGGTTAATTTCGCCCGATTTGATATAGTCCGCATACCAGAGCATGCAGAACTGTCCTCCGACATGCATCGCCACCTTTCCCGTCATCAAAGGATAATTTCCCCCGCCAATCGCTTCACGGGAAGTCGGTGTCGGAGCTACATGATATACATTCATCAAATCCGCAACCGCCTGAACCGCTTCGATAGTTTCCGGCTTATCCATCCAGATTTCCCTGCCATCTTCACTGAAGTAACCGCCGCCATTAGAATGTGCCATAATATCCGCATCCATATCAGCCACTGCATACACATCAATATTCTCTGGATCAAAACCTTCGTCACCCGGATGTTTTCCATTCACATCCTTCGTAAGTTTGATACACGCATCCAAAAATTCATCCCAAGTCCACGCATCCTCAATTCTGGTGGGTACAGTTACACCACAGGACTCACAGTAGTCCTTATCATAAAACAATACGTCAGTCTCACCAATATAATTGGCCGCACTGAATTTTCCATCTATTTCCGCATAATAATGCCCGTTAAGACGCGGAGTAATCTCACCTGACTCGAATAAATCACTCACGTCAGCATACATCCCATTCTCGGCCCACAGCAGTACATTTTCTGTCTGCATTTGTCCCATGTCGGGCATGGTATCGGATGCTGCCATTGTATTCAGCTTTGTAAGGTATTCACTGTACGGTATGTACAGATATTTCACAGTTACACCGGGATTCTCTTGTTCAAACAGCTCAAACACATGCTCGAACATTTTCTGTTCCGTTCCATCTCCCCAGTTACAAAATACCAGCTCGACCGGTTCCTTCTCTTCCGCCACCGCCGGAGTGACATTGCTAAAAAGCATTGTTGCGGCAATAATAGATGCTACGAGTTTCTTCATTGATCCTTCCTCCTTTAAAAAAATATTTATGAACTTCACGGATTACCATCCGTTTATTCCGCCCTGATTCTCCGACACCATTGCGTCGCTTCATCAGATGCCCGACAAACCGAGAGCTCATTTTCCGTTGGCAGCCACGTAGTATAGGTAGTTCCTGTCTGCCCGGCTGTGGCAAAATCACACAGAACTACATGATCTCCGTTCTCCGCCATTGCCTCTATGATCAGATTCGGATAGGGATAAATCGTATCCCTGCATATGGCCGGAGACAAAGTAAGTTCACTAAGCCGCAACGTGGCAGGATTTTCCTGTCCATCGTTAAAACGTTGATCATAAGCCAACAAAATTGGTCCCGTATAAACCGAGGTTTTTCCTCCTACCTCATAATCTCCCTGCCAGAAATGCGGCGACATATCAAACGCAATCTCCAGCATCTCTCCATTCCTCACGTCAGATAAGATCAAATATGTACCCGGACAAATTCCGTCAACCTTTTCTCCGTTTCGTTTAACGTTCGTGCTTTCGGACCAGGCGGGAATACGCAGCCTAAGCTCTCCCACATAATCCGAATCCGCCAAAATACAGATTTTCAGATCGCTGCCAAACGGATAAGAACCAATCTGAGTGATCGTCACAGTATGCCCGCCCTCCGTCATCAATTCCGCTTCTGACGATCCATAATAATTTACAGTAAGCTGCTCACCTTTTATCTTTAGCCCCCACTGCCCGATCATTCCAAAGCCTCGCGGGCCATTCACAGAACAACAATTCAGCTCAGAGCTGCCTGCCAACGCCTGAAACACAATCTCATGAGCACTGGCCAGCCTCTGCCCTTCCATCGGTGTGTTATAAGTAAAGCTTCTGCCGCTTGGCTGCTGTGCGCCCAAAAGCGCATTCCAGGTAGAAAGCTCCAGCTCATCTGCCACCAAGGAATCATCGCTCAAATCCAGCATATCCACACTCAACGCCATCCACGCAATTGTGCAACAGGTCTCGATGGCCCTAAGATCATACGGATTTCCACATGCGCGTTCCCCGGAAGAGAAGCCGCCTGTATTGTGAACGTCATAACGCCTCACCCCCTCCCAGATATTCTCAAATGAAGTTCGATAATCCTCCTTACCAGTAATTACATAAGCCTCTTTTATTGTCTCAATCGCATGCAGACATTCCCAACGTGTCCGCTTCATTTGATAGAATGGCCTATTCTCAAGTCCTGCCCGATAATAATCCCCACCAAACACCGCCTCAAACGCATCAAATGTTTTTTCCACAAGATCCAGACAGCGCTCATCTTTCGTCTCCTGATAAAGCAGGGCACAGATATGACCGATTACGGCATCTGTTCCATCTTTATCCTCATCTATTCTGTGATCCTGTGTGATAAAAAACTCGTACAGACATTTTACTGCCCTGTCCGTAATTTCTAATGCCTGTTCATTTCCGGTAGCCTTATTCCATAGATACAATCCCAGCATATTGTGGTAGTGACTCCAGGCATCCCAGGTTTTATTGCCATCCTGGTTTTTGCCTGCTAGTTTCTGTTCATCCGGCCAGACGCCGAGATATCCATCCGGTTCCTGTGCTTTGGCCAACTGTTCCACCACGTAGTCGCCAGTCTCTCTCAGTTTTGGATCCGGCTTCATCACATAACAAAGTGCGGCCGAAATCAAATATTTTCCTGAAAATTCTCCATACCACGGTACCAGTACCTGATGCGGCTGATTTCTACGGAAATACATCTGTATCATACCAGGATTTTCATAGGGAGCAGTCAATAACCAATTCGTCATATTTGCGTCAAACCTTTCCCCCATACACCCTTCAAGCTTCAGATAATTCATATTACCATTTCCTCCCTGCGCAGACACCCTTTCCTTAAAAGATAACAAAAGGGCTACCGCAAAAACTAAAAATATCATCTTTTTCATATGTAAGCATCAACCTTTCACACCAGTCATCACAATGCCCTGCACAAAATATCTCTGACCGATGAAGAAAATACCAATCGTTGGCATTGTCATCACCAAAGCACCCGCCATCACCGCACCATAATCCGAACCATAGGAGGAATTAAACAACTGCAAGCCCAACGCTACCGTGTATTTTTCCATATCATACAGATAAAGCATGGGACCGAAAAAATCATTCCATGTCCCCATAAATGTAAATAATATTACTGTGACGCACACCGGTTTGAGCAGAGGAAGCAAAATCTGCCAGTAAATTCGGAGCGCCCCAGCCCCATCCAGTGTCGCAGCCTCATCCAGTTCCTTCGGAATCGTCATAAAGAACTGCCGGAACAAAAAAATATTAAAAGCTCCACCCCCGAAAAAGCAGGGAAGAATCAACGGCCAGTAGGTATTGACCGCATTTATGCTTTTCCAGATCAGAAATCCCGGAATTAACGTCACTACTCCTGGAATCAGCATAGAGCTGATGCAGATGGCAAACCATCCTTGCTTGAAGGGAAAATCAAACCTGGCAAATCCGTAGGCCGCCACGGAAGACGAAACTACTGTACCGAAGACCACTGGAATAACAATTTTGATCGTATTCAGAAAATACGCCAAAAATGGAACATCCGCAAGGAATACCGTTTCAAAGTTATTCAACGTCGGATTCTTCGACCACCATAGCGGCGGCATAGTATAAATCTCCAGCATGTTCATGAACGCAGAGCGAATCAGCCAATAAAATGGCACCAAGGATATCAATGCTCCCACAATCAAAATCATATATGGCAATATGCTCCACACCCTTATTTTTTTCTTCATCTTAGATCCCCCTTCATTCATCGTTGCTCACTCCCTTCAAAGAATATGTGTCTTGTAAAGGTCTTGAAAAAAACTGCGGTAAAAATAATCATAATCAAAAACATCACCCATCCCAACGCACAAGCGTACCCCATCTTATTCTCCTTAAATGCCACTGAATACAGATAGTAGCTGTAAAAGAGACTCTTATTGTTCGGTCCGCCGCCTGTCATCATATATGCCTGATTGAAGGCCTGAAAAGAACTAATCAGATTCATCAGCACATTGAAAAAAATCACCGGAGATACCATCGGAATGATCACATGAATCAACTCATGCCAATAACTTCCTCCATCAATCTTAACTGCCTCCCGCAAAGAATCCGGTACGCCCTGAATTCCCGCCAGATAAATAATCATCGTATTTCCACAGCTCCACATTGCCATAAAGATCAAAGATGGTATCACCGTATTCTGCCCGGAAAGGAATGGCTGCTTTGAAATACCGGCCATACCAAGAATCGAATTGAACAGTCCAAAATCCTTATTGTACAGCCAACTCCACAACATACACATCGCTACAGACGGCACAATTGAAGGGAGATAAAAGATCGTTCGGTAAATTCTGATTCCCCGCACTCTGAGACTCAGCAATAGCGCAATCAAAAATGCGTAAATCGTACTGCACACTGTCGATCCAATCGCAAACGAAAATGTAGCCTTCATAGACTCCTTGAACAGATAATCTCTCGCAAATATTTTAATATAATTTTGAACCCCTACAAAATTTGGGGCCTTAAAAACATTCCAATCTGTAAAACTCAAATAAGCGCTATAAACTATCGGCATTGCGCAAAACAGCAGAAACCCTAAAATAGCCGGTGTGACAAGCGCAAATCCTACTTTCGCATTGTGATTCCATTTTTTCTTCACAGTCTTTGACACCCGCTTCATTTCACTTCACCTCTCACACAGTTCCTTCCGTTATTGGTTACCTATATTATATTTTTCCACAGTTCATCAAACAATCGGACATATCAGACAAATTAGGACATATCGAACATTATAAAAGCCGTTGTCCTTTTTAGGAACAACGGCTGCGAATTCATCATCTCTTGCCTTCAAGTTTTCGGTATCTTATCGGAGACATATGATATTTTTTACTAAATTGACGTCCAAAATATCCCAAATCAGATATGCCAACTTTTTTGGCAATCTCACCAACGGAAATATCTGTGCATTTAAGGAACTCACTGGCACGCTCCAAACGATACTCTGAGAGATAACGAGTATATGGGGTTCCAAACGCCGCGGTAAAAAGCCTGCTAAAATGGGCGGATGAATATCCAAACGCACGGGAAATATGTTCCAAAGAGCACTCATCAGCAAAATGTGCTTTCAGATATATTTCCACATTGCGCACAAAGCCCTCTTCTTCCGTTTCCATTCTCTGCGCAGAAAAAAGCTGCTGGATCACATCACAGATCTGTGCCGCTGTACCGCAGCCAACAAGCTCTTCCTCAAACCTCTGCCGGAACTCTTCCCAGCGATTTGGATAAATCCCGAACGTTATGCCGGCTTGCCGCATTGTGGCCACTGCCATACAGACCGCATACCGAATCTCTGAAAATGTAAGTTCTCCATTCCGCAGACATGCGGCAAGCGGGATCCGCATTACCTGAATACCATCCGGCTTCTGTGCGGTTATACTCTCCGTCAGAGCACTCAACACCTGCTCATTGCGGGGCCGCTGTACGATGAGATGCCGTCCCATTCTACGGCAGGTTTCGATATAATCTTCCATCTGTCTCCATCGAGCTGCCAACTCCTCTATCCCGCATGGAAGCCCCACAACCACGCACCCCTCTTTTGGAGAAAACATCACCTTTGCCTGCGGTCCGTCATGTACAAGTTGAAACAAAAGATACCGGTTTTCCGAAAGGGCTTCCACATAATCTTCCCCCGCAAGAAAGTCCGCACATGTCTCCGAATCACAATTTTCCAAAAAAACAAGGCGTATCCGCATCCCTTTTAGTTTCTCAATACTTTCTTTTTCCTGTACATTCAGTTCTAGGTCACAGGTTAGCTTAAAAAGTGCTGTTGTCGTTCTCTGCTTTTCCATAGTCTGATAATCCTTCTGGATACGCTGAAAGGATTTGTTTTCTGCCAGCTTTGATTCTAATTTTATTAAAGCATTTTCCAGGCTCTGACTGTTGATTGGCTTTAGCAGATACTCCAATACATTGTATGAAATCGCTGTTTTGGCATATTGAAAATCATCAAACCCACTCAAAATCATAATTTCAAGTGGTTCGGATCGCATAGAACGAACACGGCGAATCAACTCAATTCCATCCATGTCAGGCATTCTGATATCCGTCAGCACCGCATCATAGGTACTATCGTCCGCAAGAAGACTCAGCGCCTGTTCCGGCAGATGGGTCGTAGTAATCTCATACTCCGGACGATATCTCTGAATGACTCTGCCGATTAAATTCAGTTGCGTAATCTCATCATCTACGATAAGTAATTTTACCCGCACAAACGATTCCTCCTTTTATTTTTGTGTTATTTTAGTCAAAAAAAAATCTGCCAAAGCTCATTTTTTATTAATTATTTCAATATTTTCGTGTACATCCATCTTTTGTGTTATAATATCATAAGCATTATTTTTTATCAAGGAGGTAGTTCCATGCGTCATTCCTTTCTTTCCAAACTGAAATCACGTTCCAAAGTAGTTTCCTTTCACGCACATATGAAACGCAGTATGCGTTATCTATTGATCGCACTGCTGCCTTTACTTTTATGCTGGATGCTTATTTTGAATCAATCAAAAGAATGGGCTATGTTTTTTACGGAAAAAAATGCCACCAGTCTGCTGGAAAAAAATTGTATGCTGATTGAGCAACGCATGGACTCTCTTTATCAAAGCCTCCTTGCTCTGCTTAACGATTCCCCTTTTAATGAACTGATGATTTCCTCCTTTGAAGAAAACCCGCCATCGTATCGTACTCTTTCCAAAGAAACTGAATCAATTCTCAGTCAGTATTTTTGGAATTTTGACTCTATTTGCTCGCTTTACATTATTTCTCCTACGTATTCAGACTCCTTCTACAACACTACAGCTATGCCTAATATCCTTAAAACAGATTATATCACCTATTATGAAACCTTATCCACAAAACCCGGCACCATTTTCTGGTTTCCTACGGCCCGCTATTCCGATGTGATCCAAATCAATGACCGGTACAGCAAATATTATTCAGATTATGATGTTTTTTCTTTAGGTACACAGATGGATTTGAATTATATCAAATATCGTTATCCCCATCAATATGACGGAACGGAAATCCCTCCGGTAGTCCTACTGAATGTTTCTTCCTCTATTTTTGATCAATGGCTTGCGCCGAATGAAAATACTTTCTATTATATCTATACGGAAAACGGTAATCTCATTTATACCTCTGGACAGACCGATAATTTGGAAGAACTCCCCCTTCCCCTGCGTTCCGATATGGATGCGCAGGGCTTATACCAGTCATTCCGCCAGCAAGGTCTAAAAGGCACCTTCATCTGCAGTCAAATGCTTAAAACAAACGGGTGGATCATCACCTCCTATACTTCCGTCAATAACGCACTACAATATTTAGGAACCAGTATCAGTCTCATCTCCCTGATTGTAATATGTTTCACAATCCTGCTGGTATTTATTGTTCTCCACTTTACCATGCGAACTATCTCCGAACCACTGACGCTGCTTGCTGATGGTCTTGCTCAAACGGCCAATGGAAACTATGAACACCGAATTTATCACCCTAAATACGAAGACTATCGATCAACCTTTGAAGCCTATAACAACATGAATCAAAACATCAGCAAACTGATTACAGAAAACTATGAGATCAAGCTCAGTGAAAAGGAACTAGAAATCCAGTTAATTAATCTACAATTCAATCCGCATTTTTTATACAATATGCTCAATATCTGCAGCCTCATGGCACTAGAAGCGGATCAGACGGAAATCAGCGATATGCTTGCCAATCTCAGCTATATGATGCGCTACTCCGTCAAGACAACAACTCCCATGGTGCCATTTCAAGAAGATCTCCGATATGTTGAGGCCTATATTTCCGCCATGCGGCTGCGCACCAATAATGTTTTTACATATGAATCTGATTTGGATCCATCCCTCCACAATCCCCTGGTTCCAAAATTTTTTCTTCAGCCCTTTGTCGAAAATGCGATTCGCCACGGCTTTGACAAAGAACAGCCTGCCTTTACCTACCGCCTGCTCATCACAGCACGACGTGTGGCTGGAGACATTGTATTTACCGTAGAAGACAATGGGAAGGGCATGAAGCATGAAGTGTATGATTCTCTCTGGTTGAAGGATTCATCTGGAATAGGCATTGCGAATACACATAAACGAATTCAGCTGTATTACGGGGCGGAGTATGGGGTACAGATCCATACGGTTCCCTCCGCAGGAACAGTGGTGACAGTACGGATTCCTTGTCAAGAAACTGATCGCCCCACAGCTTTACCATAAAGCAGACTTTTTTGCGCTAGTGCAGTCATCCAATAGCATCCTCCTATTACGTTCGCACACTTCCCCTGAGAATTTTGTATATCAAAAAAACGCCGCGCTGCGGGAGATATCCCTTGCGCGGCGTTTTTTCTTTTTGATGGTCTCTCTACCACCAGATGATATAGAACAGGGTCACACAGAAGCCGATGCACACCAGCAGCAGGCCGAAGGACAGGCTGCGGCCGATGACGGAATTGCTCTCCCGCAGCTCCTCGTACTTCACGGCAAGGGTATGGACGTAGTCCTTCTCCACCGGCGTCTTCCGGTTCCAGGTGCGGTTGCCGATGAGGCGGAAGAAATTCATGATCCGGCCGCCGATCAGAGTGAGCAGATTTCCCTCGGTGAGCTCGTGGGGCAGGGGGCTGTCCCGGTACACCGTCTTGCGCAGGGCCACCACCAGAAGGTCCAGGGCGCTGTCCAGGATACGGCTGAAAACGCCGCCAAGGAGAGACAGAAGCCCCAGCAGCAGAGGCCGGTAGATCAGGTTCTCCAGATCCAGCCAGGAGGCCCAGCGGTTCACATACCGCTCCGTCCCCTTCGCGCCCTTTTCCATCAGCAGCATCCGGATCACCAGGACGTAGACCAGGGCTCCGATGATGATGGAGACCAGGGCCCCCGACAGATTCGCCAGGCTGAAGTAGGACACCACATGGCCGGACTCCTCCAGGCCCATGAAGCTCTGGCCCAGGCTGGCCGCCCGGTCCATCAGGCCGTGGGGCAGAAGGCCCCAGATCAAAAGCACCAGGGCGCTGCCGCCCAGGGCGAAGGTGGTCTCCCGGTTCATGTACTTCTTCTCCCGGTCAAACCGCCGCTGTACCTCATTGCTCTCATTTTTCTCCACAAAGATGGCCACAAAGAGCTTCGTCATATAGGCCAGGGTCAGGCCGCCGCTGAGGAGGAAGATGTATTCCACCGGCTTCGCCAGCCATCCAAAGCCGCCGTACTCCAGAATGCTCTCGTGGAGCAGCGTCTTGCTGACGTAGCCGCCGAAGAGAGGAATGCCGGCGATGGCCAGGGCCCCCACGGCGAATATCCCTTTCAGCAGCGGCTTTTTCCGCCCGTAGCCCCGGATCTCATTCAGGTCCAGGGAGTGGGTGTTCATGAAGATCACGCCCGCCGCCATAAAGAGCACCAGCTTGATCAGGGAATGGTTCATCATGTGAAGGAGGGTGCCGTGGACCGCCAGAGCGTTCTCCTCCCCCAGGAGTCCCTGCATCCCGATGCCCACCATGATAAATCCGATCTGGGACATGGAAGAGCAGGCCAGGGTCCGCTTCAGGTCGATGGAGAACACCGCCAGCAGCGCCCCGCCGAACATGGTCACCAGTCCCAGCACCAGGATCAACCGTCCCCAGGCAAAATCATGGAGAAACAGGTTGGCGGACAGCAGAAGCATTCCGTAGACACCAGTCTTCGTCAGGATACCGGACAGCAGAGCCGAGGCCGGGGCCGGGGCCACCGGATGGGCCTTGGGCAGCCAGATGTGCAGGGGGAAGGCGCCCGCCTTCGCTCCAAAGCCCACCAGGGCACAGGCGCCGCCGGCGTAGATCACGCCGTCCAGGCCGTGGGCCTCCACCGCCGGCAAAAGCTCCCGGATGGTCAGGGTACCCAGCTCATGGTACAACAGAAACAGTCCCATCAGCATCACCAGCCCGCCGATGACGGCCACAGCCAAATAGGTGGCGGCCGCCCGCAGGGAGGGAGCGTTCTCCTCCTGGGCCACCCACACGTAGGAGGTGAAGGACATAATCTCAAAGAAAATGAAGGTGGTATACAAATCCGCCGACAGGAATACCCCCATGGTGGCTCCCAGGGTCAGCAGCAAAAACAGATAGTACCGGTTCCGGTTCCCATGGTGGGACATGTATTCCCGGGACAGAATGGTGGTCATCATCCACATCAAGCCGGCCACCGTGGCGTAGATCAGCCGGAAGCCGTCCAGAGTAAAATTAAGACCAAAGCCGCAGATGCCGGGAATGGAAAAGCTCTCTTCCACCCCGGAGGCCACCCGGCCCCCGGAGACCGCCCACAGCGCCAGCAGCGCCACAAACTCTGACACCACCACGAAATCCGCCAGATAGTCCCGGTACTGCTCATATTTCTCATCTCCCTGGCTGCCTCTCCGGCCCACCACAAAGCTGCACAGGCCGCCAAGGAACGGATAAAGCACAAGAAAGGCCAAGGCCGCGTTTTGATTCATTATCAGTTCCTCCTTTCTATTTCACAAACGAGGCAAGCTCTGTCAGCGCCCCGATCACAGGCTGGGGATGAAGGCCAAAGATCACCATGGCCGCCACAAACAGGCCAAGAGGCAGGAGCATGAGCCAGTTGGGGTCCTCCACGTCCTTGATTTTGTCGTAGTCAAAATCCTTGCCGGGGAAGAAGGCCCGCACGGAAATGCTCAGCATGTAGATGGCCGTCAGCAGAGCGGAGATCAGCAGCGCTCCCACGCCCACTAAAGCCAAAGGATGGCTGCTCTCCACCGCCGCCTTCGCCAGGTTCCACTTGCTGATGAAGCCGCAGAGCCCCGGTACACCCATCAGGGCCAGTCCCGAAACAGTAAAGATGACAAACACCTTCGGCATCCTTCTTCCGAAGCCGTCCAGCTCATGGATATAATTCCGCTCCGTCTTGTAGATCACCGCGCCGGCGCAGAAGAAGGAACAGATCTTCATCACCGCGTGGAAGATCATGTGACACAGAGCTCCCACCAGCCCGGCCGGGCTCATCAGCACCACGCCGAAGAGGATGTAGGACAGGTTGCTCATGGTGGAGTAGGCCAGCCGCCGTTTCAGGTGGGTCTCCTTCAGAGCCCGGCTGCATCCGTAGACGATGGTGATGATCACAAACACCATCACCACAGTCTGGGCCCAGGTCCCCCGGAGAAATTCCGTGCCGAAGCTGTAGTAGGTCACCCGCATCAACGTAAAGGCTCCCGCCTTTACCACCGCCACCGCGTGAAGCAGAGCCGTCACCGGAGTGGGGGCCACACCCGCCTTGGGAAGCCAGGCCCCGAAGGGGAACATGGCGGCCTTCACGGAAAAGCCCATAAAGCAAAGCACATAGACCAGCAGCAGCACATTTTCCATGCCCGCCATCTTTCCCGGCACCAGCACGCCCCCCGGCACAAACCGGGAGGTGCTGCCGTACATCAGGATGAAGATCATACCGATGAAGGCGAAGGCCGCTCCACCCAGGGAATAGTACAGGTAGGTGCGGCTGGCCAGGATGGCCTCCCTGGAAAGGGTGTGCATGATCAGCGGCAGCGTAACCATGGTAAGCATCTCATAGAAGCAGTACATCGTCACCACGTCCTCCGCCAGGGCGATGCCCAGGGTGATTCCGTAGGTGATGGTATAAAACATAAAGAAATATTTCTCGTGCCCCTCATGCTTCATATATTCGAAGGCATACAGGGTGGCCAGAGGCCACAGGGCTCCCACAATGGCGGCAAACACCGTGCCCAGCCCGTCCAGGCGGAAGCTGACGCTCAGGTCTCCCGTCAGGCGGAACAGCACAAAGTCCCCCGCGGGGCGGTTCAGCAGCAAGGCGAACACCAAAAGGGAGGTAATCACCACCACTGTCTCGATATAGATTTCCATCTGAAGCCTGGTCTTGTAGGGGATCAGAGGGATCAACACTCCGCAGAGAATCGGGAGCAGAATCACAACCGGTAAAAATATGGAACTCATCTTCTCTCCCCCTTTCCTACATCAGTGACGCCGCAATCCCATTGACATAGCCAAGCAACGGATTGGGCAGCAGTCCGAGAAGCACCGTCAGGCCGGCCAGCACCGCCAGGGGAATCAACATTCCCAGGGGCGCCTCCTTTTTCGCCGTATCTCCCTTCCAGTCCTCACCGGGCAGAAAGCCGTTCATGGTCACCGGCAGCAGATAGCCGGCGGTCAGCAGCGCGCTGACCAGCAGCACCGCCGGTCCCAGGTACCGGAACACACCGATCTCCGCCGACAGAGCTCCCTCCGCCAGATGCCATTTGCTGATAAAGCCGCTTGTGGGCGGGATACCGATCAAGCCCAGGGAGGCGAAGGTGTAGCACCAGAGGACCCCAGGCATCCGCTTTCCGATGCCCCGCAGCTCCTCCACCCTGGTCTTGCCGCACTGGAAGATGAAAACTCCGGCAGTCAGGAAGAGGGCGCACTTGATGAAGGCGTGGAGCAGAGCTCCCGCCATGGCCTGGGGCTGGAGCGCCGAAAGGCCAAAGAGGATATAGGAGATCTGGCTCACCGTGGAGTAGGCCAGCCGCTTTTTGAACACCGGCTCCCGGAAGGCCAGCATGGAGCCCATAAACACGGTCAGCAGCGTCAAGGTCATCCAGGCGGTCTGGACCCAGGTCCCCCGAAGGAAGTCGGCCCCCGCCATGTAAAACACCACCCGGATCACCGCCAGCACACCGGATTTTACGATGATGCCGGAGAGTACCGCCGAAGCCGGGGACGGCGCCACGGGATGGGCGGCGGGCAGCCAGGCGTGGAGCGGAAACATGCCCGCCTTCGCCCCGAAGCCGATGAGCATCAGAAACAGCGCCAGCAGCAAAGCTCCCTCATGGCCCTTTACCAGCTCCAAATTCAGGGAGCCCCCCGCCGTGAAGGCCAGGGTATCACAGTAGTGATAGAGCTGGAAAATTCCGTAAAGCCCCAGGTAGGCGCCGCACATGGAGTAAAACAGGTATTTCAGCGCCGCCATGATGGCCTCCCTGGAGCCGTTGTGGAGCACCAGAGGCATGGAGGCCAGGGTCATCAATTCATAAAACAGATACATGGTCACCAGGTTTCCCGAAAAGTCCAGGGATACCAGGACGGCGTACACCAGGAGATAGAAGCCGAAGAACCGCTTCTCCTCCCCCTCGTGCTCCATGTAGACGAAGGAATAGAAGGCCGCCGCCACCCAGACCACGGACACGAAGGTGACGAAGAGCCGTCCCACCGCGTCGATTCGGAAATAGATCGGGATATCCTCCATCAGATAAAAGAGCGTGACGCTCCTGTCTCCGGTCCAGGCGGCCAAAAGGGCCAGCGCCGCGGAGACCACCAGCACCGCCCCGGTCAGCCGGTGGATCCGCTCCCGGTCCTCCGGTTCCCGGCCCTCTCTTAGATGGTCCAGGAAGGAGGAAACCAGCAGGTAAATCCCCGCCGCGGCCGGCAGAAGCACCGGCAGTAAAATCCAAGCATTCATAATCCGTTCCTCCTATGCAAACATCTGGAGTCCGTGCTCTATCAGCGTCATGATCGGCTGGGAGAACAGGCCCAGAATCAGGTTCAGGGCGATGAAGCAAATCAACGCCGCCGACTTCAGCGGCTGCTGCCCGATGGTAATGGTCTTGTAGTTCTTTTTCACCAGCACGGATTTCTTCACCGGAGTGTAGAGGCGGATCACCGTCTTCAGGAAGTACACCGTGTTCAGCACCGTACTGATGGCCAGGGCGATGACCGTGGGAAGCATCTTGTAGGTATGTCCCACCGCCGCCTGGGCGAAGAGTATTTTTGAGATAAAGCCGGAGAACATGGGGAAGCCCACCATGGACAGAGCGCCCACCGTGAAGGCCACGCCCGCCACCTTATTCCGGTAGCCCGCGCCGGTCAGCTCAAAGAAGTCGGTGCTGTCGCCGGACACGTCGGTGATGCCGGAGGCTGACACGAAGAGCAGGGACTTGGTGGCCGCGTGGGAGATCACATGGAAGATGCTGGCCAGCACGCCAAGGGAGGTGCCAAGGCCGAAGCCCATGTATATGTATCCGATCTGAGCCACCGAGGAGAAGGCGATCATCCGGCGGATGTTGTCCTCCCGGATGGCGCTGACGGAGCCCATGATCATGCCGATGATACCAAAGACAAAGAGCACATGGATCACCTTACTGTCGTCGATGATGTTGAAGCCGATCACCCGGTAAAAAATCTTCACCAGCAAAAAGATGTAGCCCTTGGACACCAGGGAGGACAGGATCGCCGCGGAGGATACGGTGGAGTATCCGTAGGCGTCCGGCAGCCAGGAGTGGAAGGGAAACAGGGCGCTCTTGATGGCCAGTCCCACCGACATCAGGCCCAGGGACACCAGC
>CAZGRM010000023.1:0-26615 GCA_964528295.1 uncultured Lachnospiraceae bacterium | reverse complement strand
AAGGGGATTTTTTGCCCTATTAGTTATCACAAGCCCTAAAAAGCTTTCATACTTAGAGAACGTCCGGGGATTGAAACGAAAGCTTGGCGGGGAAATTGCGGAGGGAGTAGAGAATACAAAGCGAAATCTCGGGGTATTTTCCTCGTATACCGGGAGCTATCAGGAGGCGGAGGCAAAGCTGACGGAGGGTCTGGAGGAAAGGCTTTCAAAGCTTTCCGAAGCGGCGGGAATCCTGGGAGAAGAAATTTATGCCGGTGAAAAAGGGATAAGGCGGCCGGTGAAAAATACGTATTCGGAATCTCCAAAAGAAAAAGCTTCCCTGGGAAAGAAGCAGACAGGCGCCCCGTCCGGGCGGGGGAGCGGTTCCTCAAAATCCGGCGCCGCCGCGCGTACGCAAAGGGAAGGCTATGAGCGGGGAAAACCGGCCGTCGGATCGAAAAAAGCTGCCGTTTTGGAAAAGACAGCTTCTTTGAAAAACACCTCCGGGAAGCAGAGGAGCCATACGGGCAAGCTGGGCCGAAAGCCGTCTTCCAAAGAAAGCGATCAAAAGACCACCTGGGGAAAGGTAGCCGATTTTTCAAATAATGTGGTGGTATTCGTAACTTTGCTGGACGCCTTTCACTCGGGGCTAAAGGCGTATCAGCGTGTTCAGGATATTCAGAACAGCGTTCGTCTGAATCCCGCGGAAAAAATCGTTGTGTATGTTTCGGAACTTACCGATGAGCTTTTCGGAGAGGAAGACGCCCTCCCGGATCCAAAAGAACAAATCGAGGAATATTTACAGAAGGATCCATCGCTTCGCATTTCGTCGTCGGATGATGGAAAAGGGGGGAGAAATAAGGGGCTGGGAAAGGGCAAGAGCGGTAGGAAAGGGGGCAGTAAGGGGAAGAGAACCGGCGCTGAAAAGGGGAAGGCGGGATTCGGGAAGGGGAAGACGGGAGGAAAAGGACGTTCGGGAATGGTTGGGAAAGGGAAAGGCGGATCTGGGAGTGGTTCCGGCGGTATGGGGAAAGGTGGATCTGGGAGTGGTTCCGGCGGTATGGGGAAAGGTGGATCTGGGAATGGTTCCGGTCTCGGAAGCGGGAAAGGCGGATCTGGGAGTGGTCCTGGCGGCTTCGGCGGCGGGAAAGGCGGATCTGGGAGTAGTTCCGGCGGCATGGGGAAAGGTGGATCTGGGAATGGTTCCGGCGGCTTTGGCGGCGGGAAAGGTGGATCTGGGAGTGGCTCCGGCGGCTTCGGCGGCGGGAAAGGTGGATCTGGGAGTGGTCCTGGCGGCTTCGGCGGTGGAAAAGGTGGATCTGGGAGTGGCTCCGGCGGCTTCGGCGGTGGGAAAGGTGGATCTGGGAGTGATCCCGGTGGCGGGAAGGGCTGACGAAATTTTTTGGGGAAAATGGCAGGAGGCGCAGGGCGCTTTTGGTTTGCGGATGTGTATTGACAGGACGTAGCCTGGAGAATATGATTTGATTGGGTACTACGGAGGGGCGGATTTTTGTTTCCCAGATGGGGAATGAAAGCCGCGGTAAAATTAGTGTAAGTCAGAGAAAAATGGAGGAGACATAGCGATGAAGGTTTTTGTATATAGTTGCAGAGCGTTTGATGAGGATGAGCATTTTGAGCGTTTTTCCAGAGAATTTCAGATCGAATTGGGGATCTGCCGGGACGCGCCCACCCTGGAAAATGCCC
The DNA here is from genome assembly GCA_964528295.1 of uncultured Lachnospiraceae bacterium. Classification (GTDB taxonomy): domain Bacteria; phylum Bacillota; class Clostridia; order Lachnospirales; family Lachnospiraceae; genus Choladousia. The sequence continues at coordinate 24,932 of CAZGRM010000023.1, read as the reverse complement.
ATCTGGCCGCCGGATACGACGCCGTCAGCATCATCACCACCAAGGTGGACGGGGCGCTGGTGGAGCGGTTTCATGAGCTGGGAGTGGGGATGATCTCCACCAGGACCATCGGCTATGATCATATAGACCTGGGCCGGGCCAGGGAGCTGGGGGTACACGTGGGGAACGCTACCTACTCCCCAAACTGTGTGGCGGACTATGCGGTGATGCTGATGCTTATGTCCATCCGGAAGATGAAGCGGATCATGCAGCGGGCGGAGATCAATGACTTTTCCCTCCAGGGCATCCAGGGAAGAGAGCTGCCCAACTTTACGGTGGGGGTCATTGGCACCGGGCGGATCGGCCAGGCGGTGCTGCGGAATCTGTCCGGCTTTGGCTGCAGGCTGTACGCCCATGATCTGTATGAAAATGAAAATGCGAAGCGGTATGCCCAGTACGTGTCCCTGGAGGAGCTGTACGAAAAATGCGATCTGATCAGTCTCCATATGCCCCTGACCCAGGACAATTTCCATATGATTAACAGGGAAAGCATGGAAAAGATGAGGGACGGCGTAGTGCTGATCAACACCGCCCGGGGAGGACTCATCGACACCCAGGCGCTGATTTGGGGGATCGAGAGCGGAAAGATCGGCGCGGCGGGGTTGGATGTGATCGAGAATGAGTTCGGCATGTATTATTTTGACCGGAAATCCGACATCCTGGATAAGCGGGACCTGTATATCCTGAGGGGATATCCCAATGTGATCGTGACACCCCACATGGCGTTTTACACGGATCAGGCCATCAGTGACATGGTGAAGCACTCTCTTAAGAGCTGTCTTTTGGAGTATGAGGGGAAGGAGGATCCCTGGCGGGTGGCGTAGTGAGGCGCCCCCGCTCTTTTACAAATCAGTTACATTTCCGCTATGCTTTTTGTGGCATAATGGAGGGATGAGAGGAGCGGTTTATGAGTATACGGATTTTAGTGATAGAGGATGATGAGGCCATCAATGATTTGATCTGCATGAATCTGACGGTGGCCGGATATGAGACGGTACCCTTTTTTGACGGGGAAGAAGCCGGCGAGGCCATCGTCAGGGACCACGATTACGGCTGCGCTCTGGTGGATGTGATGCTGCCGGGGAGGGACGGCTTTGCCCTGCTGCCGCAGCTTCGCAGCTTTGGCGTGCCGGTGATTTTTCTGACGGCCAAGGGGGATGTGCAGAGCAAGGTAAGGGGGCTCACTGAGGGGGCGGAGGACTATATTGTGAAGCCCTTTGAGATGCTGGAGCTGCTGGTGCGTATCGACAAGGTGCTGAAACGGTATCATCAGCCGGGGCAGACCTTCCGAATCAGAGACGTGGTTATCGATCCGGAGCGGAGGACGGTCACAAAAGGAGGCCGGGAGGTGTACCTGAAGCCCATGGAGTTTGACTGTCTCATGATGTTTGTGCGAAATAAAAACAAAGCCCTGACCCGCAGTCAGCTGCTGGCGGCTCTGTGGGGAGTGGAGTTCGAGGGAGAGACCAGGACCGTGGACGCCCATGTGGGCCGCATCCGAAAAAAGCTGGATTTTCAGGATGTGATTCGGACCATCCCTCGGATCGGGTATCGTCTGGAGGTGGATGAGTGAAGCTGTTTCGGAAGATTTATATTCAGGTACTGCTGGGAATGATCGCGCTTTTGGTGCTGCTGACGGGGTACTTGCTCTGGGAAACTCAGAACAGGACGCTGGAGGACGCAGTGAAAAGCGAGGTGGAATCCATCGGCACAAGTGTGTTGGATTTTCGGAATCGGGTGTTGAAGGAGGACTCGGCACAGGCGGCCGACACCGTCAGACGGGCGGTGGCGGTGTGGGCATTCCATGCTATCTATGAAATCAGGGGGGCGCTATTTGAGGACGGTGAAGAGCTGTTCAACGCGTCCCCCTATGAATTTGACTGGGAAGAGCTGAAGGGTCTGAAACAGGAGGAGTTTCGTAAGAGCTCGGAGATTTATGCCAGCCCTGTCCAAAATCTGGATGGAAGGAAGCTTATGATCTTCTATACGCCTCAAACGCTCCGGGGAAAAAACTACGAACTGGTGATTTACAGGGATGTGACGGAGATCTATCAGCGGACAAGGAGCCTGATGATGAGAAGCTGCGGGTTTGCGGCGGTGCTGCTGCTGCTGCTGGGGGCGCTTTTGTATCAGGGAATTTACCGGGCGATCCGTCCCATGATTGAGCTTCAGCGGGCGGCGGCCTCCATTGCGGCCGGGGACTACGGCAGCCGGGTGCCGGTCCGGGGAAGGGATGAGATCCGGGAGGTGACGGTGAGCTTCAACCGGATGGCGGAGAAGGTGGAGGAGCACCTGGCGGCGCTGACGGCGGTAAATGAGCAGCAGCGGCAGCTTTTGGGCAGCCTGGCCCATGAGCTGAAGACTCCCATGACCGCCATCATCGGCTATGCGGACACGCTTTTGACGGTGCGCCTGTCGCAGGAGCGGCAGGAGCGAGCCCTGAGCTATATCCGGGGCGAGGGACAGCGGCTGGCCCGGCTGTCGGAGAAAATGCTGGAGCTGACCGGGCTCTATGACACTGGCGGTGAGGGGATAGAGTCGCGGGAAGTGAGAGTCGGGGAGCTATTGAGGAAGCTTACGGACCTGACCGCCTTTCGCCTGGAGGAGAAGGGGCTTCGGATGGAGAAAAGCTGCTGTCCCGGGGATCTGGTGAGGCGGCTGGATGAGGATTTGATGCTGAGTCTGCTGATGAATCTGGTGGACAATGCCTGCAAGGCTTCCCGGCCCGGAGGCCTGATCCGGGTGGAGGCGGACCGGGAGCGGTTTGTGGTGGAGGATTTCGGGAAGGGAATTCCGCCAAAGGAGATTGAACGGGTGACGGAGGCCTTTTATATGGTGGATAAGTCCCGGGCGAAAAGCGCAGGGAGCGTGGGACTTGGACTGGCTTTGTGCCAGCGGATCGCAGAGCTCCACGGCGGAAGATTGGAGATCGAAAGTGAGGTGGGCCGGGGGACGCGGATTACAGTTTGGTTACAGCTTGGGGAGGATTTGATACAGGGGGAGGGCGTAAAGTAGTCTTCGCAAGACAGGAGCGCATATGTAAATTCATTTCCGCGATCGGTATTCTAGCGGAAAGCAATTTTCAAACGCGCTTCGGAAAACAGAAAGAAGGAGAGGTTGGATGAAGGGTAGACAATTAGTGGGAATTCTGGGTATTTTTTTGAGTGTCAGCATTTTGGCGGCAGGCTGTGCCGAGACACCGGAGAGCTCCATCGTAAAGCAGAAGGGGAAGAGCTCTATGGAAAACTATAAGGAGGCCGGGGACGGATCGGCGGAGACGGCGGAGGAAGCCGCGGCCGGGGACAGCGGGTCGGCAGGGACGGCGGAGGAAGCCGCGGCCGGGAGCGATGGATCGGCGGAGATGGCAGACGGAGCCGCGGACGGAAGCACCGGATCGGCAGGAACGGCGGATGGAGGCATGGATGGAAGCGCCGGAACGGATGGTGGTACGGTACAGGGAACCTCCGGGCTGCGGGAGGCTGTGGGAGCGTCGGAGCGCTATCAGAGTGAGACGGAGGACAATACCGGAAAGCTGAAGCTGATCACCGACGCGGAGGTGGAGATTCCCCAGGCCGACAAGGCCTCCGCCATCGCCGTGACCCAGAAAGCCTTTGATCAGGATTTGATCGATCTGGTGACGGAAGCATTTTTCGGGGACGCTCCGATCTATGATTACTTTGGCTACACTCAGATGACAAAGGCGGATTGGCAGGCCAAGATCGAGGAGCTGAAGGGGTATGCGGCGGAGGGAAATCTGGATCCCTACAATTACGGGACAGATCAGGACGGAAATTATACCTATGATTTGTACGGAAGCATTGAGGCGGCGGAGATCAATTATGAGAACGCGCCGGAGGAGCGCGTTCTGAAAGAGGTGACACCGCAGTTTGGTCTGGAGGTAGACTATGGAGAGGGAAATATAGAGATCAATGAGGACTCCTTCTGGGGATTGGTGAAGGAGGAGGATGGGAGCAGCTATAGCTACCGGCTGTCCCAGTACGCCAGTATGCCGATGGAAATCGCCATTACAAAGCTGCCGGACGAGGACAGCGCCTTCTCCGAGCTGCGGTGGATCGAATACCAGGGAATGAAGGCCTACAATTCCGAGGCGCCGGATGAGGAGACGCTGAAGGAGGACATTGGAATAACGCTGGAGGAGGCTCTGAGTATCGCGGATGAGAAGATGGAGAAGCTGAATCTGGAAAATATGGAGATGGTTTCCTGGGAATACGCCCTCCAGTATGGCGAGACGGACGGTATGTCTTTGGACTCAGGCTACAAAAGAGAGCGGCAGACCAATGCGGGCTATGTGCTTCACTATGGGAGAAAGCTGGGAGGTATTCCGGTGACCTACACCACGAATTTTGGCGGGGCCCTGGAGGATATGGACAGCGAGATGGAGACCTGGTGCTATGAGCGGGTAGACCTGTATGTGACGAAGGAGGGGATCGATTCGGCGGAGCTGATCAATCTCTACGACATCGGGGAGACCAGGACGGAGCAGCTGGAACTGATGTCCTTCCAGGAGATCATGGAGGTCTACGAAAAAATGATGCTGATTCAAAATGCGGACGTAATTAACTACGAATCCAGCCGTACCTATCGGATCAACCAGATCACCCTGGGCTACAGCCGGATTTACGAGCCCGCCACAGACAGCCAGTCCGGGCTGCTGGTTCCGGTGTGGGATTTCTTTGGAGAATTCGAGAGCGTCTGGGAAGAAAACGGAGAGGAATACGAGAACAACAACGCAACCCAGTACCAGAGTTATCTGACAATCAATGCCGTGGACGGAAGCGTGATCGACCGATCGCTGGGATATTGACGGACAAGAAAAACAGGACGGGAGCGGCGAGTGGCGCGGCAGGAGAAGCGCGGCGGACAGAGGAGTACGGGCGGAGCTTTAGGGGATAAGACCGTGGGAAACGTGCGGCGAGTCAGAGCGTATGGGCGTAGCTTTAGGCGGTAAGGCGGAGAGAAACGAGTGACAGGTCGGAGCGTATGGGTGGAGCTTTAGGGGATACGGCAGAGAGAAACGAGTGACAGACCGGAGCGTATGGGCGTAGCTTTAGGCGATACGATTGGGAGAAAAGTACGACAGGCAGAGGAGTACGGGCGTAGCTTTAGGCGAAAAGGCTTTGAGAAACATACAGTGAGCCGGAGCGTATGACCAGAGCTATAGGCGATATGGCAGAGAGAAACGAGTGACAGGCCGGAGCGTATGGCGTAGCTTTAGGCGATACGGTTGAGAGAAAGGTGAGGCAGGCAGAGGAGTATGGGCGTAGTTTTTGGTAAAAGGCTGTGAGAAACGTGTGGCGAGTCGGAGAGTTCGACAGGGGAGTTTGGAAGAGGGAGGAGGACCGGAGATGGGAATGAGGCAGATTGTGTCTGTGGTTCGGTACAATTTCAGAGGCTTCTGGAAAAATCCGAAGGTGATCCTCACCTTCTTGCTGGGCCTTGTTCTGTGTTATCTGCTGAGCTCCCGGGTCATGGTGGTGATCGACGCCTACGGGACGCCGGTTCAGCTGGTGGAGCCCTATCTGTGGACCTTTGGAGACGGAACCGCCATTTTGCTCAGTTCCGTACTGCTGCTTCTGCTGTTTTCCGATCTGCCGCTGATGAGCAGCGTCACCCCCTACTATCTTTACCGTACCACAAAAAGTCGGTGGCTGCTTGGCCAGATGATCTATGTGATCTGTGTAGTTTTCATTTATACAGGCTTTCTTTTTCTCACCACCGTGCTGCTCTGTATGCGGGTCAGCTATATCGGAAACCAGTGGAGCGATACGGCGGCCATGCTTGCTTACTCCAAGCTGGGAGAGGATCTGAGCGTACCCTCCACGGTGAAAGTAATCGAGAGCATCACACCCTACCAGTGCATGCTCCAGGTGACAGGGCTTTTGTTTCTCTATGTGCTGTGCCTCAGCTTTTTGATCTTGGCAGGAAATCTTCTGCTGGGACAAAACCGGGGCATGGTAGCCGGCCTGTTTTTCAGCCTCTACGGTTTTCTGCTGGAGCCGAAGGTGCTGAGAGCGATTCTGGGCATGGAAGAGTATGAGATGTACAAAGTGAATGTGCTGATCGGCTGGATCAGCCCCCTGAGCCATGTGACCTACGCCCGGCACAATTTCGGATACGACCGTCTGCCCCAAGTGGGAGAATCCGTGATAATTTTCTTTGGATTATTGTTTTTGCTGACACTTATCTCCCTCCGGGCGCTGAAAAAATACAGCTTTCGCTTCCTGGGCGAAAGAAACTGAGCCCCGTCGGCACAGGGCGATGGAACACACTTCCCTTTCGAAGACGCTGGCCCACAAGTGCCATGCTGCGAACCGGCAGCAGCTTGAATCAGCAAGGCGAAAACGCCGCCGGTCCCTTTCACAAGTGTCATGCGGCGGTCCAGCGGTGTGATAGGAAGGATATGAAATGAAGTCAGAAGCCAGAAGGGAGATCACGGAAATGGAGGGAGAGGGATGGGCTGTGAGTTGAAGCGGATGCTTTCAGGCAGAGGCTTTTTGGGGGCTGTGGTGCTCTGTGCGGCGGCCATCCTCCTTGGCACAACATGGCCGGAGAAGGAGAATTTGAAGGCCCTTTTTGAGCCCGGTCAGTTTCTCTCCATGGAGAAGGAAGCGCTCTGCTCCAAGACAGTCTGTTTTCTCCTGCCGGTGACTGCGGTGCTGCCCTGGAGCGATTCCTTTTTGGCGGAGTGGAAGAATGGTTTCCTGAAAGCCAGCCTGCCCAGGCAAAGCAGGAGAGTGTATGTGGAAAATAAGATTTTAGCTGTGGCTCTGGGAGGTTTTTTGACCTGGATTTTGACGGGACTTCTGGTTTTGTTTGGATATTTCATAATGTTTTTTCCTCTGGAAAAGCAGGGAAGCATCCTTTTCTCTCAGGTGTGGGAGCTGGCGGAGGTGCTGCTGCGCTGCGGCCTGATCGGAGCCATCGTAGCTTCCCTGGGCGGTACCTGCGCAGTGCTGACTGGCTCCGCCTATCTGACCTTCGGCTTTCCCTTTGTGGGCTATTATTTTTGTATCATTCTACAGGAACGTTACTTCCCCGACGCCCTATGGCTATACCCTCCCCAGTGGATTTCCGGCAGCGCCAAGTGGGGAGAGCAGGGAGAGGGACTCTGGCTCTTCCTGATATTATTTCTTGCGGTAACAGTAGGCGCCCACGGCGGAATCCTGTACGGACGGCTGGAGGAATTGTAAGTTATCGGATTATTTTATGATAAGTAGGCGAACCAACCTGTGGAGTAATGCGAGAGCGGCAAGCAAGTGGACTGCGCTGTGGAGTGATGCGAGAGCGGGAAACGAGTGGACAATCCTGTGGAATGATGCGAGAGTAGGAAGCGAGTGACCTATTTTGTGGATTGATGAGTGGCGGTAAGCGAGTGGCCTACACTGTGGAGTGATGCGAGAGGGGCAAGCGAGTGGATTAGCCTGTAGGGGGGACGAGTGATCGGCAAGTGAGCGGGCAATCCTACGGTGAGTTGAATGATAGGACTGTATATTAATAATGAGGGGATCGAGGTGAAATTATGGCGGAATGGAAGGCATCAAAGCCCTGTGTTGAAGTTTGTCATGTGACAAAGCGCTTTGGGGAGGATCTGGTGCTGAAGGAGGTAAATCTTACCTTGGCCGCAGGGCGGGTATACGGGATTGTGGGGAACAATGGCTCCGGCAAGACGGTACTGATGAAGTGTGTCTGCGGATTTCTCATTCCCAGCACCGGGGCGATCCGGGTCTTTGGAAAACAGATCGGCAGGGATGTGGATTTTCCTGAGAGCTTGGGAGTGATCATCGAGACGCCAGGCTTTCTTACTGGCCTGACCGGCCGGAAAAATTTGGAAATCCTGGCTGATATGCAAAAGAAAATTTCCCGTGCGGAAATCCGTCTGGTGCTGAAAAAGGTGGGCCTGGACCCGGATCTGAAAAAACCAGTATCAAAATATTCTCTTGGTATGCGACAAAGGCTTGGGATTGCTCAGGCTATCATGGAGGATCCGGCTCTTCTGATTCTCGACGAGCCCTTCAACGGCCTTGACAAAAACGGAGTGGCGGAGATCCGGCGGATTTTGCTGGAACTAAAGGCAGAGGGAAAAACCATACTTTTGGCCAGCCACAATGAAGAGGACATTAGAATTCTCTGTGATGAAGTATATGAGATGGACGGTGGTATACTTCAGAAAATGGGATAAGGCCTCAGAGCAGAAAGAGCGGAGGCGTGATGGAAAAGGACAGCAAACCGCAGTTCAGAAAATATCATGGAGGGTGTGACCCAAAATGGTATGCGCCCTCTGATGAGAGAATGGTACGAAAAATTTCGATAAGTCGAAGCAAGTTTACTGTAACCGAAGGCCTCAAAAAAATGGAGTAAGCGAGATAGCAGGAAATGCCAGAAAAAAGTGAGGTGATGAAGCTGGCAGGAAACGCCAGAAAAAAGTGAGGTGACGAAGCTGGCAGGAAATGCCAGAAAAAGGTGAAGTGACGGAAATGGCAAGCAGGGCCAGAAAAAAGGTGAAGTAATGGAGCTGGCAGGCAGGGCCAGAAACAGGTGGAGTAATGGAGTTGCCAGGAATGGCTAGAAAAAAGGAGAGTAACGGAGATGTCAGGAAGGAATAGAAAACAGGTGGAGTAACGGAGATAGCAGGAAAGGCCAGAAAAAGGTGGAGTAACGAAGCTGGCAGGCAGGACCCAAAAAAGGTGGAGTGACGGAGATGGCAGGAAGAAATAGAAAAAAGGTGAAAGCCTTGGTTTTGGCGTTGAGTGTGACAATGGCGGAGATTGCGGCGGCGTTTCCGCCCCGTACGGTTCGGTCGATGGAGATTGAATCAATCGAACTGATCGAAGAGCCGGAGATCAGAAACGCGTCGGATATACAGGAACTTCAAAACAGCGAAACAAAAGCCTCTGAAAAGGGAGAAAATTCCTATTATGCGGAAATCCCTGGGTCAGGAGAGTTAAATGCGGAAATTCTGTCAGTAACAGAAATCAGCGGGACCTTTGGCAATGAGGGGACTTTGTCAGAAACCGAAGTAGGCGAAATATCCGGCAGTGAGCACATTCAATCAGAAGCTGCGGGAGATGACCAGAAAGATGAGATTGAATTCCTGGATACCGGACAGGAGAGGGAGCAGGGAAATATCAGTGGCCAGCCAGTTGCGGGGCTGGAAAATGCTGATAATCAGTCAGGTACAGGGTCAGAAAATACCGATAATCCGCCAGCCACGGAGCCAGGAAATACCGGTGACCAGCCAGGTACAGGGTCGGAAAATACCGATAATCCGCCGGCCACGGAGCCGGGAAATGTTGGTGAACAGCCGGGTACTGAGTCGGAAAAGTTTTTGATGGATGTGGAGCTTATGACGGAGCCGGAGACAGGGGATGGCCAAAGGGAATCGGAGCTGGAAACTGAGACGGAGCCGGAAAGTGAAACCGAACCAAATACGGACGGACAGAATATTTCATCCACCCAGGGAAAGGTTTATCTGGGGATTGATAACCAGCATATTTATGAGGGAATGGAGCAGTCCTTTTCCGATGGCTACCAGCCGGAAATCAAGGATGGAATCCTGTATCTTGTAGTGCCTTTCACCGCCAGCGGTCCTCTGAAAAAAGACTGCCTGACCGTTGATTTATCCTTTGCGGAGCAGGAAAATACCCCCTTCGTGTTCAAAAATTATCAGAAGGATGTAAAAAAGAAGCAATACCTCCTGATCAACGGAAAAATGACCGAAAACATCAAAACTACCGGGGCGAACTCCGGCAGCACAGGGTCCAATAATAGCATCGGTACCAGCGGCGCAGGATCCAATAATAGTGTCGTTTCCAGCAGCGCAGGCTCCAATAATAACGGCAGCCCCAACAGCACGGTATCGGACAATACCAACAGTTCCGCGTCAGAAAAAGCCTCTTCCTCCACCGCGGCGCCCCTCCCGACAGATACCGGGACTCAGTGTGAGGCCTTTGTGTACACCTGCCAAATCCCTCTTCAGGAGACAGCGGCTCCCGGTCAATATTCCCTGACAGTGAAAGCCTGGGGCTATACCCTGGAGGGCGAAAAGGTCACTCTTGATTACCAGATCTTTGTCAGGATACAGGCCGAAGCGGAGGACAGCGGCCAGCAGAAGGGAGGGGGAAGCGTCTCTGGCGGCAGCTATTCCAGCGGCGGCTCCGGTGGATACTCCGGCGGCTCCGGGGAAGCGGCGGAGGAGATCATCCGTCAGCCCAAGATGCTGCTGGAGACCTGCAACCTGTCCGGCCAGGAGCTGGAGGCAGGCAGTCAGGAGCAGCTGGAGGTTTCCTTTCGAAACCGGAGCGATACCCAGGCCATGTATAATCTGAAGGTGCTGGTATCCGCCGATACCTCGGCCATCCGCCTCACCCGGAGCTCCTTCTACTTTTCCAGAGTCGATCCGGGCGAGGAGATCAGCCTGGAGGAAAGCTTGGGAATCTCCGGGGATACGGCCGCCGGAGCGGTTCCTCTGAGCTTTACCTTTGAGTACGAGGACAAAAAAGGAAATGCGGCCACCGGGACAGAGAGTGTGACTTTGTCCGTGGTCCAGCCGGTGCGGATGGAGCTGGAGGCGGCGAGCCTCCCGGTGGCTCTGTATGCCTCCGACACGGTGGAGCTGTCCATGACGGCCGTGAATCTGAGCCGTACCGGTGTCTACAATGTGCGGATCGGCCTGGAGGGCACCGGACTCTTTCCCGTCCAGGATCTCTTTATAGGAAATATGGAGGCCGGGACAGAGGGCAGCGGCACCATGCGGATCTATGTAGGCACCAAAACAATGGAGAGCCTGGGAATGGACCAGGGGACCACGGACCAGGAAAAATACGGTCCCGTCACCGGGAGCATCACACTGAAATACGAGGACGCGAACGGTGAGACCCACGAGATCACAAAGGAATACCAGACCGAAATAAAAAAGGCCCAGATCCTCACGCTGGAGGTGGAGGAAGAGGAGGAAGCCAATTCCTGGTGGATCTCCATATTTTCCGCGGTCATTGCCGGTCTATTTCTCCTGATACTTTTCCTGTTCCTCCGCCTGCGCCGGAAAAACATTCTTTTAGAAGAAAGCCGGCGGGCACAGTGATCAAAAGGAGAAGCCGGGACCGGCATTTTGAAAGGTCAGAAAGAAGGAATCCGAAGTGCGCCCCAGAAAAAAACATGAAACCAGCGACATAGTATTCGCTCTGTTTCTCATCCTGATTTTTGCCGCCCTGCTTGGCTTTGGTGTCCAGGTGCTTCGAAAAGCCCGCTCCTCCCAAAAGCTGTGCCAGTCAGTTGTCTCTCTGAATAAAATACAGTATGATGAGGACTTTCTGAGCGAAGCGGCAAAAATCCCCGGTATCCGTTCCGTCACGCCGGTATTGGAGCTGGCTGTCCGGTTCAGGGCAGGAGACTATACCATGGAGACCACCTGGCTGGCCGCGGATCTAGAGCTGCTGGATAAAAAGGCGGCGGCAGCGGCGCCGGTGTCCGTGGGGAATGTGCCTGTTCTGCTGCTGGGGGAAAAGAGCCTGGCCGGGATGGTTGACAGCAATGGTCAGACCATTTCCGAAAAAAAGCAAAAAGAATACCTGAGTCAATTTCAGGAAATAGAGTGGCAGTATCAGCTGGCCGGGACGGAGGAAAGCGGGCAGACGGTCTGGCTCCCCTGCCAGGTCGCCGCCGTGCTTTCTGAACCGGAGGAGGGGATCTATTTGTCCTACGGCCAGGGAGTATCGCTGGTCGGACTTTCTGCCAGCCAGTCCGTCAGCCGGATCCTGCTGACCGTACAGGGGGAAGACAACTACGAGGCAGCGCTGAGTTATTTCGCCGAGAAATAACTGGCGCTGCTTTCTTTTTTTGCTCCGCGATCGTTTCCACATGGACGCCGGACAGGAAATATGCAAAGGTACCTTGACAAAAAGGGGGCCCGCGGCTATAATGTTGAGGTACCGAAAGAAATGAAGGGAGAGGAGAGAGCGCCATGGAAGGAAATGAGACAGATATCAATAAGGAGCTGATCATCCGCCTGAGAGATCTGAGCCATACGATGCGGTCCCTCTATGAGGGAAAAGGAAGCCAGAAGCGGATTTTAATCGTTCTGAATGAAACCGGCACAGTTACCCAGCGGTTTCTGACGGAGCATCTGGGCATACAGCCCGGCTCTGCCAGCGAGGTGATCGCAAAGCTGGAGCTTGCGAATTTGATCACCCGCAGCCCCAATGAGGCCGACCGGAGGACCGTGGATATATCCCTGACAGAAGAGGGAAAAGCGCTGGCCCAGGAGGTGACCGCCCAGCGGAAACGCAGACATGAGGAAATGTTTTCCTGCCTTTCGGATGGGGAAAAGACGGAGCTATTATCCTTGCTGGAAAAAATAAGCGGGGACTGGGAGCGGCGGTATCAGGCCGCCCGGGAGGAGTCGAGAAACGGACGGCACCAGCGCCTTGGCAGGCATTGTCATGGCCGGACCGAGGATTGAGACAGGGGTGAGCGGACATATGTGGAACTATATCAAAAAATACTTACATTTTGCCGTCATTGCCGGACTGTTTATGATCGGAGAGGTAATGATGGATTTACTCCAGCCTGAAATCATGGGCCGGATCGTGGATGAGGGTGTGCTGGGACTGAACAACAATGGAGCGCCGGATCTCAGGCTGATCTGGATTCTGGGCCTTCAGATGGTGGGCCTGGTCCTGTTCGGAGGCTTCAGCGGCTCCATGAATAATGTATTTGTCCACCTGTCGGGACAAAATATAGGAAACGAAATGCGCAAGGACTGTTTTCGGAGAATCATGACCTTCTCCTTTCCCCAGATCGATCAATTCGGCACCGGCTCCCTGGTCACCAGAGTGACCGGAGATATTACCCAGGTGCAGAATTTTGTATCCCAGTTCGTGAGGGGAATGATCCGGACCTCTCTTTTGATGTTCGGCAGCATCTATTTTATGTTCCGTCTGAACAGGACCTTCGGATGGATCGTGCTGTGCGCCTTTCCATTTATCGTGGGCTGCCTGGCTTTCTGCCTCTGGAAAGCAAACCCTCTGTTTACAAAGCTGCAGGGTCATCTGGACTCCATCAACTCCATCATGCAGGAGGATGTGAGCGGCATTCGGATTATCAAGGCCTGTGTCCGGGAGGGCTACGAGAAGCTCCGGTTTGGAAAGGCAAATGATAAGCTGGTGGACACCCAGCTGTCCGTACTGGTGATTTTTGCCTTTATGAATCCGGTGATCAACGGGCTCATGTATCTGATGGTGGCCCTGATTTTGCTTGCGGGCTCCTTTGAGGTCCGCACCGGAAGCGCCACACCGGGCACTATCATGGCGGCCATCACCTATACCACCCAGCTGCTCAACGGGATTCTGATGCTGGTCATGCTGTTCCAGAACATTTCCAGGGGCCTTGCCTCATGGAAACGGGTGAGGGAGGTGCTGGTCCGGGAGCCGGAGCTGAAGGACGGAGGCTTTGACGGGCACACAAAGCAGAGGGGAGAGATCACCTTTCAGGACGTCTCCTTTGCCTATCCCGGAACAGACCGGAAGGTGCTGGAGCACATCAATCTGACCATAAAGGGAGGAGAGACCGTGGCGGTCATGGGAGCTACCGGCTGTGGAAAAACCTCTCTGGTGAATCTGATCCCCCGGTTTTACGATGTGACGGAGGGAGCCGTGCTGGTGGACGGCGTGGACGTAAGAGAATACGACCAGCAGGCGCTGCGGGAGAAGATCGGCGCCGTGCTGCAAAAGAGTGAGCTGTTTGGTGTCACCATCGGGGAAAACATTGCCTGGGGAGCGCCGGGAGCCGGGGCGGAGGAGATTCGGGCCGCGGCTGTCACTGCCCAGGCGGATGATTTCATCACCTCCTCCGGGGAGGGATATGATACTATGGTGGCGGAGCGGGGCATGAGCCTGTCCGGCGGACAGAAGCAGCGGATTTCCATTGCGAGAGCTGTGCTGAAGGCGGCGGAGATTCTGATTTTTGACGATTCCACCAGCGCCCTGGACCTGAAAACAGAGGCGCGTCTCTATGAGGCGCTTGGCCGGTCCAACCCGGAGGCCACCAAGCTGCTTGTGGCCCAGCGGATCGCCACGGTGCGCCGGGCGGACCGCATCGTGGTCCTGGATGGAGGACGGATCGCGGCGGTGGGGACCCACCAGGAGCTGCTTGAGACCTGTGCCGTTTACCAGGATATTTATCATTCTCAGATGGGAGAGGACGGGGAGACTCATGAATGGTAAGGATCAGCAAAAGCTGGAGATGAGAAATATTCCGGGCATGAGGGCCCGGGAGCGGTTCGGTGAGGTGGAGCATCCCCAGCATCCGGGGGCGGCGCTGAAGCGGATTGCCCTGTATTTCGCCCATGAGAAGCGGATTGTGATGATGCTGTTTGCCGCCGTCATTTTTGGGACCTTGTTTGGCATCTACGCGCCCAGTGTCCAGAGCAGGGCCATCGACATTATCGCGGGGACCGCCGCCGGCAGTTTGACCAGAAATTTGCTTTGGATGCTGGCGATGTATCTGCTGTACAGCGCTTGCCAGCTCCTGCAGGGCTGGATCAGCGCGAACCTGAGCCAGCGCATCGTGAAGCAGATGCGGGGAGAGCTGTTCGCGAAGCTGGTGGATCTGCCGGTCCGCTATCTGGATACCCATTCCCACGGTGATGTGATGAGCCGGATGACCAATGATGTGGAAAATATTTCCACTACCATTTCCCAGTCTCTGCCGTCCCTGTGTTCCGGCCTGCTGACGATTCTTGGGACGGTGGCCATCATGATCTGGTACTGCTGGGAGCTGGCGCTGCTGAGCTGCGGCACCGTGATTCTGACGCTGGCCGCCACCAAATTTCTTTCCGGGCGGGTATACAAGTTTTCCCGCAAACGCCAGATGCTGCTGGGGCAGCTCAACGGAACGGTGGAGGAGATGGTGTCCGGCTACCGCACCGTCGTTGCCTACAACCGCCAGGGGATCATCACGGAGGAATTCTGCGGCATTTCGGACTCCCTGACCAGGGCCGGTATCATGACGGATATTTTCAGCGGTGTGATGGGGCCGATTATGAACTGCATCGGCAACGTCGGATTTGTGATCATCGCGGCCTTCGGCGGATATTTTTCGGCCCATGGGATGATTTCGGTGGGGGTTATCTCCGCGTTCATTGTCTACGCGAAACAGTTCAGCCGTCCGGTGAATGAGATCGCCCAGATCTACGGTCAGCTGCAAACGGCCATTGCCGGGGCCGAGAGGGTCTTTGCCGTGCTGGATGAGACCAATGAGGAAATGGCCGGGGAGAGGCTGGCGGATGAGAAGGAGGCGGCGGTCCGGTTTGAGCATGTGAATTTTTCCTATGTTCCGGGACAGCCGGTGCTTCGCGACTTTACGCTGACCGTGCCGCCGGGAAAAACAGTGGCCTTGGTGGGCGCCACCGGCAGCGGAAAGACCACAGTGGTGAATCTGTTGATGCGTTTTTATGATATTGACAGCGGAGCCATCCGAATCAACGGAAAAGACATCCGCGGGCTTTCCAGAGACAGCCTGCGCCACAAGGTGGCCATCGTGCTCCAGGATACGGTTTTGTTCAGCGACACGGTGAGAAACAATCTGAAATACGGTAATGACCAGGCCTCGGAGCAGGAGCTGGAGCGGGCGGTGGAGATGAGCCGCTGCCAGGATATGATCCGGATGCTGCCGGAGGGCTATGATACACTGCTGACCGGAGCCGGGGAGGCGGTCAGCCAGGGACAGCGGCAGCTGCTGACGATCGCCAGAGCCTTTGTGGCGGATCCCAATATCCTGATTCTGGATGAGGCCACCTCCAATGTGGATACCCGCACGGAGAAAGCCATCCAGAATGCCATGCGGCAGATCATGAAGGACCGGACCAGCATCGTGATCGCCCACCGCCTGTCCACCATCCGGGACGCGGACCAGATTGTGGTGATGGATCGGGGACAGATTGTGGAGAGCGGCAGCCATCAGGAGCTGCTGGCCCAAAAGGGCAAGTATTACGAGCTGTACCGGACCCAGTACGCCGGTTTCGCCACATAAGCGGGAAGGGAGGCAGACAATGAAGCAGTATCTGTGTGAGGGGACGTGTGACGGGGACGCCAGGGTCCTGTTTGAGACGGAGGACTGTGTCGCCTATCAGGTGTCAGACGGCGGGGGGACTTTGAACGTCCGGGAATATCACGTGTTTCCGGGGATTTGGCTCTGCTATAAGGAGGCGGAGACACAGAAATATACCTACCCCTCCTCCTACCCGGAGGGGATCCTGGAGATTACCCATTGCAGTGAGGGCCGGTTTGAGTATGACGCGGGGGATCAGTTCTTTTATCTGTCCAAGGGAGATATGTCTATCAGCAAAAGCGCGGGAAATGGGATTTCCGTTTTTTGCCCCACCGGACACTATCATGGCATCAGCGTTTTACTGGATCCGGCGGCGGCCCCCGGCTGTCTTTCCTGTATTCTGGAGGATGTGAAGGTGAGTCCGGCTTCGCTGCTGGAGAAGTTTTGCGGGGAAAACAGATATTTTATCATGCGGTCCACCGCCCGGCTGGAGCACATTTTTTCTGAGCTGTACTTCGTGCCGGAAAAAATCCAAAAGGGATATTTCAAGGTGAAGATTCTGGAGCTTTTGCTGTTTCTCAGCGCGCTGGACCCCACATTTTCCCAGTCCGAGCAGCGCTCCTGCTCCAAGGCCCAGGTGGAGCTGGCAAAGCAGGTGTGCCGGTTTATCAACGACCATATGGACACCCGGATGACCATTGAACAGCTGGCCTCCAGGTTTTACGTATCCCCGGCCCGGCTGAAAAAATGCTTTTACAGTGTCTACGGAGAGTCGGTGCAGGCCTATCTTCGGGCCTACAAAATGCGTTCCGCCGCCCAATATCTGAAAAATACGGATCTGCCCATCTCGGAAATCGCCGGAGCCTTCGGCTATGACAACAGCAGCAAGTTTGCCGGAGCCTTTCGGAAGGTCATGGGAATTTCCCCCACGGAGTATCGGGAATATCCTTTTGGAGCATCAGGAGAGCTTTTTGGAGTGGAGCGGGAGAAGGACCTCTGATAAAATGGGAAAACGAAATTACTTAGAGTGAAGGCTGTCCCGGAGAAGAGACGAGATGAGTTAGAAACAGTGCGCAGTACACTGCGGAAAGGTTTTTCGAATGTACTGCGCTTCTTTGCTGTCCGGGGTTAGCAAACACTAACGAATGGAGGGATTTTTATTAAAAAGTATGGCTTTACCATCATTTTGGCGGTGGCCCTGATCCTTCTGTCCCTGTGGTCCCTGTTTATCGGGGTCCTGGATATCCGTCTGACCGGTCTGGTGGAGGGCGATATAGAGCAGATAGAAATATTTCTGATATCCCGGCTGCCCCGGCTGCTGGCCATTCTGTGCACAGGAGTGGGGATGAGTGTGGCGGGCCTGATCATGCAGCAGCTGTGCATGAATAAATTTGTATCTCCCACCACGGGGGCTACCATTTCCTCGGCCCAGTTCGGCATTTTGATCGCGCTGCTTTTCATGCCGAATTCCACCTTGTGGGGCAGAGCCTTCTTTGCCTTTTTGTTCGCTATCCTTGGGACCTGGATCTTTGTCTGGTTTATCCAGCGCATTCAGTTTAAGGATGTGGTCATGGTGCCGCTGGTGGGGATTATGTTTGGCAATGTGATCACCGGTGTCACGAATTATCTCGCCTATAAATATGAAATGACCCAGAGCTTGTCCACCTGGCTGGTGGGACATTTTTCCATCATCATCCGGGGAAGATACGAGCTGGTGTATCTGGTGGTGCCTCTGGTGATCGTGGCCTTTCTGTTTGCCAATCATTTTAACATTGTGGGAATGGGAAAGGATTTTTCCAAAAACCTGGGAGTTCCCTACAATGTGGTTCTGTTTATGGGCCTGACCATCGCGGCCATGATCACTGCCAGTGTGGTGGTAGTGGTGGGCTCCATCTCCTATATCGGTTTGATTGTGCCCAACGTGGTGGCGATGTTTAAGGGAGATAAGATCAGAGGCACCCTGGTGGATACCGCCCTGTTTGGAGCGCTCTTTGTGCTGGTGTGCGACATGATCGGAAGGACCGTGATCGCTCCCTATGAGCTGCCCATCGAGCTGGTGATCGGCATTCTGGGAAGCCTGATTTTCATCGGCCTGCTGTTCTACCGCCTGAAAAACGGACGGAAGGCGGTGCGGCTTGGCAGAAGAAGGGCCGAGGCCGGGAAGGGAGGAAATGCCTGATGAAGACAGAAGGGATGATAAAACCGGACAGCGGTGTGAGAGTATACCATTCCAACCGGCGAAAGCTTTTGATCATGGCGCTGCTGGTGGTGCTGGCCTCCGTGGCCTATATGCTGGTGGAGGTGAATTTTCACAATGAAAAGCTGTTTCGCTATGCCATGAAGATCCGCACGCCGAAGCTTCTGGTGATGCTGATCACCGCTTTCGCCATCGGCGCGGCCTCGATTGTATTTCAGTCTATCATCAACAATACCATCGTCACCCCCTGCCTGCTTGGCATGAATTCCTTGTATACACTGATACATACCGCGGTGGTATTTTTTCTGGGAGCGGGCAGCTATGTGGCGATCAACGCCAATGTGTCCTTTGCCGTGGATCTGGTCCTGATGGGGATCGCCGCCACGGTGATCTACAGCTATTTGTTCCGAAAAACAAAGCACAATGTGCTGTATGTGCTGCTGGTGGGAACGGTGCTGACCTCCTTCTTTTCCAGTATTCAGAATACCCTCACCAGGATGATGGACCCCAATGAGTATGACAACCTGCTCAGCACCCTGGTGGCCAGCTTCAGCAACATCAATGGGGAGATCATTGCGGCATCGGTGCTTCTGCTGGCGCTGCTGATCTTTGTCCTGAGGAAGGAGCTGGCGCTGCTGGATGTGATTACCCTGGGGAAGGATCAGGCCATCAATCTGGGCGTGGACTATGATAAATGCATCCGCCGCCTCCTGCTGGGCGTGACCCTCTGTATCGCCGTGGCCACAGCCATGGTGGGGCCCATCTCCTTTCTGGGACTGATCATCGCGAATCTCTCCCGGCAGCTGCTGAAGACCTACCGTCATGGGGAGCTGATTCTGGGGTCCGCACTGTTTGGCATGATTGTGCTGGTGGGAGGCCAGCTGATCGTGGAGCATGTGTATACGTATTCGATTCCCATCAGCGTGTTTATCACCGTGGGCGGAGGTATTTATTTCCTGTACCTGCTGCTGAGAAAAGGGAGAGGGTAAAAGAAATTGGAGGATAAGACGATGCGGATAAAAGATCTGATCAAACGGTATGACGGAAAGGCAGTGGTGGACGGGGTCAGCTTTGAGATTCCCAAGGGCTCGGTGCTCTCCCTGATTGGACCTAACGGAGCCGGCAAATCCACGGTGATGGGGATGATCTCCCGGCTGATTGCCCGGGACAGC
The DNA here is from genome assembly GCA_964528295.1 of uncultured Lachnospiraceae bacterium. Classification (GTDB taxonomy): domain Bacteria; phylum Bacillota; class Clostridia; order Lachnospirales; family Lachnospiraceae; genus Choladousia. Next base: position 5,459 of record CAZGRM010000023.1, on the reverse strand, counting down.
GGCCTGGTGGATTTCCAGGGGAAGGATATATCCAAGTGGAAGAGCAAGGAGCTGGCCAAAAAGCTGGCCATACTGACGCAGCAGAACAATATCCAGATGAAGCTGACCGTCCGGGAGCTGGTGATGTTCGGACGGTTCCCCTACTCGGGAAACCACGCCACGGCGGAGGACCAGAGGATTGTGGACCAGGCCATCGAGTATATGGAGCTTCAGGAATTTGAGGACCGTTTTATTGACGAATTATCGGGAGGGCAGAGGCAGCGGGCTTATATCGCCATGGTGATTGCTCAGGATACGGAGTACGTGCTGCTGGACGAGCCCACCAACAATCTGGATATCTATCATGCCACCAATATGATGAAAATTGTCCGTCGGCTCTGCGATGAGTTGGGGAAGACGGTGATTTTAGTGCTGCACGAGATTAACTATGCGGCATTCTATTCTGATTACATCTGCGCCTTCGCGGATGGAAAGATAGCAAAATTCGGTACTGTGGAGGAGGTGATGACGAGGGAGACGCTGTCTGAGATTTACCATGTGGATTTTGAGATCATGGAGATCAATGGAAAGCCCCTTTCCATTTACTATTAAGAGCAGTTTGGAACAGAAAAAATAAAAAAAGAGGAGAATGAATATGAAGAAATCAGTTTTGATCGCTTTGACAGCAGCAATGATGACCAGCCTTGCCGCGGGGACCGCGGTACTGGCTGAGGAGGGTCAGGAGACAGTGACCATCACCTCCCTGAACGCGGCGGCCGAGGAGGCGGAGCGGGAAGTGCCTTACGATCCCGAGAGAATCGCGATCCTTGACCTGGCTTGCCTGGATATTCTGGACAACTTAGGACTGGGGGACCGGGTGGTTGGTTCCGCTACGAATACAATTGACTATCTGCAGGATTATGTGAATAACGATGAGATCGTGAACCTGGGTACGATCAAGGAGGCCGATCTGGAGGCCGTGATGGCCTGCGAGCCGGATGTGATTTTCATCGGCGGCCGTCTCAGCAAGTCCTACGACGCGCTGGAGGAGATCGCCCCGGTCGTATATCTGGCTACAGATACGGAACTCGGTGTGGTGGAGAGCGTGCGGAAGAACGCAAATACCATTGCGTCCATGTTTGGTCTGGAGTCTCAGGTGGACGAGCTGATGGCGGATTTTGATGAGCGTATCGCGGCTCTGGCTGCCGTTGCGGAAGGAAAGACCGCATTGGTAGGTATGTGCACCAGCGGAAGCTTCAATTTGCTGGGAGACGACGGACGCTGCTCCGTGATCGGAAGAGAGGTAGGCTTTAACAACCTTGGAAACGATGTGGTGGCGGCTCAGTCAGCGGAAAGAGGCGGCGGTGAGGGCCGCGGCAATGGCGGCGGACGAGGCGGCTCTGAGGGCCAGACAGAGAGCGCCACGGAGGCCGGCGGCTCTGAGGGTCAGACAGAAGGCGCTGCGGAGGCCGGCGGCTCCCAGGAGGGCGGCAATCACAATCCGGGTACCTCCACACACGGCAACGAGGCTTCCTTTGAGCTTCTGGTAGACCTGAATCCGGATTACATTTTCGTAATGGACCGTGACTCCGCCATCGGTACCGACGGCGCGCAGCTGGCTCAGGAAATCATGGACAATGAGCTGGTAGCTCAGACCGACGCTTACCAGAACGGCAATCTGGTGATCCTGGAGCATCCGGCTGTGTGGTATACCGCGGAGGGTGGAATCACTGCTCTGGATACCATGCTGGCAGATCTGGAAAGCGTTCTGCTTCAGTAATATAAGATGAGAAAGTAATTTTCGACCACGTCCTAGATTGACAAAGAAACATATCGGTAGTACAATCTGTTAGAAAAGACTAACGAATACTGCCGGTATGTTTTTTGTTTTGCGGGGAAGGGTTTCGCTCTTTCCCGCGGCAGCCGCATTCTGTCAGAAGGCAGGAAAGGAATGAGTGTATGGATTTTTCCAGACTGGAAAAGAATATCGTAGATTTGATCGAAGAGCAGCAGATAAAGCTGGGATATCTGAGCGAGACGATAAGGCTCTATTATCCCCTGTCCTCCCTGAACCGCCTGTTGGGCGGGGCATACACGGCGGAGGAGATGCTGGAGGCGCTGGAGATATTCTGCCGGGAGGCGGAGGAGCGGTACGGCCGGATCCAGGTGTCGGAGAAGAAGGAGCGGTTTTGCCTGGCCGTCCCGCCAAAGGGCAGCGACTATATCCACTATCATATGGGAAAGAATGAATTTCTCCGGGAATTTATCGAAAAGATCAGAAGCCACGGCTGTACCCTGGAGGAGATCCTGGGAGTGTTTCGAAGGTATTCGGACCGGGTCCATGTGGAGAAGATGGATAACGGAGAGTTTGATTACCTGGTCTACTTTGAGGAGGGGGAGCCGGATGATTTCTGGTACTGCCTGACGCTGGAGGAGGATCACATGATTTATCACCGGTATACCAGGGACGACTATCAGGATTTTGGATTTTAAAAAGGGATGGGAGTATGAATACACCGGAAACATCAGTCCGGGCCAGACTTTTGGAGGCCGGGAGGAAGGAATTTCTGATTCACGGCTATGAGCGGGCCTCTCTGAGAAAGATCTGCGCCGCGGCCGGAGTGACCACGGGGGCCCTCTATTTTTTCTTTCAGAATAAGGAGGATCTCTTTGACCAGGTGGTGGGCGGCACCGTGGAGCAGCTGGAGACGCTGATCGACAGGATGTTCGGGCAGGAGCTGCGGGACCGGGCCATGGGGGTGGAGAACGAGAAGACGCTGCTGGAGTTTCTCTGGAATCACCGGGAGGTCATTCAGATCCTGGCCTACAAGGCGCAGGGGACGGAGTATGAAAATTTTGTGGAGCGAAGGCTGGTCCTGCTGGAGCAGGTCTTCGGGGAATTTTTTCGGGCGTCCGGCGTGGAGCATGCGGACGAGGCGCTGATTCGGATTTTGGTGAGAATGAAAATGCAGGGATATATGGAGATGATTTTTGGAGGATATTCTCTGGAAAAGACCATAGAGCTGGCGGAGCAGGTGGGCTGGTACACGGACAGCGGCTTTTATGCCCTGGCAAAGGCGCTGGTACATCAAAAACAAAAGAACTAGCCGCCGCACCGGAGGCGGGGAGAGAAGAGGTATGAGGAAAAAGGAAGCACAAAAAAATATTTATCGTATGTAGAACCTGGAGTCAAGCGCTCCAGGTTTTTTACATAACAAAAAATAACAAACGTTATGCAGGAGGAAAAAGACATGACAAAACAAAGCAAGAACGGAACAAATTACGGAAACTGGGTCCCTGTCAGTATACTGCAAGGAGGCGGCCTGCTGCTGGCGGCCCTGGCGCTTCTGGAGCTGCTGAACCGGATTTTCTGGCAGAAGCTGCCGGCGGATCTGGTGCTGGCGATCCTATTTCTGGTGGTGCTGGCCTACACCCTGTATATGTGGAAGTGCCACCGGAGGTTTGCCTTTGAGCGGGGCGGACTGATGGGGGAGATTCACGAATTTCTGGTGAGCCATCTGCCCTGGGACGGGCAGGGGACCCTGCTGGATATCGGCTGCGGGGCCGGCGCCCTGACCGTCCGCTGTGGAAAGCGGTTCCCCGGCGCACGGCTGGTGGGAATGGATTACTGGGGCAGAGAGTGGGGATACGCAAAAGAGCAGTGCGAGAGGAATGCCGCCGCGGAGGGCCTGGCGGGCCGTGCCGTCTTCGAGAAGGGGGATGCGGGAAAGCTGAGCTATTCCACCGGAAGCTTTGACGCGGCGGTGAGCAATTTTGTTTTCCACGAGGTGCGTACCCAGCCGGACAAGCGCCAGGTGGTCCGGGAGGCTCTGCGGGTGGTGAAGAAGGGAGGCGCCTTCGCCTTCCAGGATATGTTTGAGCATAAGGCGCTCTATGGGGATATGAGAGAGTTTGTGGAGCAGCTGAAAAAAGAGGGGATTCAGGAGATTACCTACATCCCGGATGTGGATAAGCTGGACTTCATCCCCGGCTATATTCGGGCCCCCTGGATGCTGAAGGGGATGGGGCTGATGTACGGAATCAAATAAAATCTCCGCGAAAAAAGATGGAAGGTGGGAAGGATTTCATGTAAAATAGGAGAAAAGTGCGGGAGGGGGAAGAAAAATGGCCATAGCGCTTGTCAGGCATACGGAGATGGTGGAGCATTTATTCGCAGGCTGGGAGGAGACACTGATCTGGTCCTGTCTCCAGGGAGTGATGGGGAAGATTTATGCGGCAGAGGGAAAGGAAATCAGGGCCGCGATGGCGCTGCTGGGGGACTTTTGCTTTTTGGCGGGGGAGCCGGACCGGGAGCTGGCCGGCTTTAAGCCGGAGGGCCTCCTCCAGGATTTTATCATCATGGTTCCCCAAAACGAAGCCTGGGAAAGAGTGATCCGGGAGCAGTACGGGGAGCGGGCCAGAAGGGTGGAGCGGTACGCCTTCAAAAAAGAAGGGGCCGGCTTTGACCGGGAAAAGCTCCTTGGATTTGTATCCGCCCTTCCGCCGGAGTATGAGTTGACGGCGCTGGATGAAGGGCTGTACCACTGGTGCAAAAAACAGGAGTGGTGCAGGGACTGGGTATCCCAGTTCCCCGACTATGACAGCTATGAGAGATACGGCCTTGGGGTGGTGATTCAAAAGGATAAAAGCCCTGTGGCCGGGGCCTCCTCTTACTCCGCCTATCGGGAAGGCATTGAGATCGAGATCGACACGAGGGAGGAGTACCGCAGGCGGGGCCTTGCCACCATTAGCGGGGCGGCGCTGATCCTGAGGTGTTTGGACCGGGGCCTGTATCCCAGCTGGGACGCTCAAAACCCCTGGTCCGCCGCCCTGGCGAAAAAGCTGGGGTATCGCTTTGATTTCCGCTATCCGGCGTATGAGATCCGGGGATTTTGATGAAGGAATTTTCAGCCTGCCCCGGGATTGACGGAACGGGCTTCCTTTGGTATGATGAAACAACATAACTCATGAAAAATATGGAGGTGCTTTATGGAAAACAATAAAAGACCGGAGACAATGGAGCGGATCACCACGGCGGCCCTGGCAGAGGCGTTTATAGAGGAGCAGGTGGAGGCCATCCGCACGCAGGTGAGGGATAAGAAGGTGCTGCTGGCCCTCTCAGGCGGCGTGGATTCCTCCGTGGTAGCCGCGCTTCTGATCCGGGCCATCGGCAAAAAACTGGTGTGTGTCCATGTGAACCACGGTCTGCTGCGCAAGGGTGAGCCGGAGCAGGTGGTGGAGGTGTTCCGCAATCAGATGGACGCGAATCTGATCTACGTGGACGCCGTGGACCGGTTCCTGGACAAGCTGGCAGGGGTGGCCGAGCCGGAGAAAAAGCGGAAGATCATCGGCGCGGAGTTTATCCGTGTGTTTGAGGAGGAGGCCCGGAAGCAGGAGGGCATCCGTTTTCTGGCCCAGGGCACCATCTACCCCGACATCATCGAGAGCGACGGCGTGAAGGCGCACCACAATGTGGGCGG
>CAZGRM010000022.1:0-26915 GCA_964528295.1 uncultured Lachnospiraceae bacterium | reverse complement strand
CAGACGCGCCAGATTTAGGTTCTGGTGGGAGACCGTGCAGGTTCAAATCCTGTTATCCGCAGCCGAAAGCCTTGAAGTTTCAAGGCTTTTTCTGTTATATACTGAACAAAGGAGGAGAGAACCATGTACCGCTTAACATCGAAACTAGTCATTTACCGGAATATCGGGGAGGACAGCATTCTGTTTCGCCTGGCGGATATCTGCCAGCGCTTTTACGAGGAGGAATATCAGAAGGAAAAGCTGATCACCGATATTTTAGTTCAGATCAACCGCCTGCTGGAGGTGGCCACAAAGTACGGCTTCGACAAAAACCTGTGGCACAACTACCTGGCCTACCTGCTGGCCACTACCGAAAACCCCTTCACCTTAGTATCCGAAAAGGTGGGAGCCAACCAGGGCAGCGTGAACATTTTTGCCCGGAGCGATTTTTCCATCTTCAAGCAGCTCTTCGACTATGACTTTTCCGAGATCGAGGAAAAGCTGGGCATCAACTGCTTCACCGTGATCGAGAACTACCAGGCCGTGGGGAAGAAGGAGCAGATCTTCAATAAGAGTGTCAGTGAAAAGGTCCAGGAGCTGAGCGCGAGGATCGAGGAGGCAGAGGACCAGGAGGAGATGTACCGGGCGGTCACTGATTTCTACCGGGCCTACGGTGTGGGAAAATTCGGCCTGAACAAGGCCTTCCGGGTCTGCCATCAGAAAGGACCGGAGGTGCTGGAGCCCATCACCACCACCGGGGATGTGGTGCTGGATGACCTGGTGGGCTATGAAATCCAGAAGAAAAAGCTGATCCAGAATACGGAGGCCTTCGTGGAGGGCCGGAAGGCCAACAACGTGCTGCTCTTCGGAGACGCGGGCACCGGAAAATCCACCAGCATCAAGGCCATCCTGAACCAGTATTACAGCCGGGGCCTGCGGATGATCGAGGTGTACAAGCACGAGTTTAAGGAGCTGTCCCGGATCATCGCCGAGATCAAGAACCGGAACTACCGCTTCATTATCTACATGGACGATCTTTCCTTTGAGGAGTTTGAGATCGAATACAAATACCTGAAGGCGGTCATCGAGGGGGGCCTGGAGACGAAGCCGGAGAACGTGCTGATCTATGCCACCTCCAACCGCCGCCACCTGATCCGGGAGACCTGGAGCGACCGGTCCGACATGTCCGACGACGAGCTGCACCGGTCCGACACCATGCAGGAGAAGCTGTCTTTGGTGGCCCGGTTTGGCGTCACCATCGGCTACTATGAGCCCTCCCAGAAGGAATACTTCCACATCGTGAAGACCCTGGCGCGCCGTTACCCGGAGCTTTCCGGCGTCAGCGACGAGACCCTGACCGCCGAAGCCAACAAGTGGGAGCTGAGCCACGGCGGCATCTCGGGCCGTACCGCCCAGCAGTTCATCACCTATCTCCTGGGCCAGGCTCCCGGGGAAACGTTCTAGAATCTATCATGCGGGGAGATTGTTTTCAGACAGCTCCCCGCTTTCCGATATATTCCTTCGGAGAAAGTCCGGTCTGCTTTTTAAACACCTTGCTGAAATAATAGGGATCGCTGTAGCCAAGGGCCGAAGCCACTTCCTGGATCCGGGCCCCCGGCTGGAGCAGGAGCTGCTTCGCATGGCGGATCTTGGCCTGGGTGACACATTCGGTGAAGCCGATGCCATTGTGCTTTTTAAAAATCGTGGAGATGTAGCCGCAGCTCACATTAAAGCAGGAGGATACGTCCGTCAGGGAAATGGGCTCCATGTAATGCTCCTCAATATACTTTAAAATGCCGGGGAGCAGCCAGTTCTTTTTGCTCTCAAAATCCTCCTTCACCTGGACACACAATTCCTCAATATAATTTTGAAACCAGTCCGCCGCCTGGCCGGGAGTCCGGCACTTGTACAGATTGTAGTAGGCGGTTTTTGTCTTAAAGGCGTCGTTGGCGATTTCCTGGGAGCCCCGGTAGGAGATCTGGACAAAGTGGACGATGTCGCTGCACATGGCGATGGCCAGCTCCGGGTCCGGGATGTAGCCCCGGATCAGCTCCGGGATCTGACCCAGCACCTGAACCAGAGTGATCACATCATAATTATCCAGAGCCGAGGTCAGCTCCTTTCGCAGGATACTGATATTAAAGGGATGCCCCATATTGGCCTTTCGGTCGGAAAAAAGGGAGATGGGGGCCTGGGCCGTACAGCCCCGCAGGGCAGTTTTCGCCTCGTTGAAGGAGAGGTAGATCTGGTCCATGGAATTTACCGGCCGCCCCAGCCCGATCCAGTAAAGGACATTCTGGTAACGGCTGACCATATCCTGGATGTGGCGGACGCAGGGCAGCAGAGTATTCTGGTAAAAGTCCGGCCGCTCCGCCTCCTCGCCGCCGAAGGAGAAGATCAGTGCGAAGCTGTTGAAATCCCAGGGGGTGACGTAGCAGGTCTGCCCCCGGTTCTGGCACAGCCCGGCGATCAGGTTTCGGACATAGACCGGAGAGACAGAGGGCTGCTCTCCTCTGGCGGGCAGATTGCTGAGAAAAGCGCAGACAAAGGCTCCGCCCTTTGGCTCAATGGAGAGCTCCTCCATCATATCCCAAACGTCGCCGGGGGCGTCAAACCAGTTGTTCAGCAGCTTCAGAAAGAAATTGTCCGCCAGCGCCAGCGTGCCGGAGGTCTGGTCCAAACCGCCGTAGGCCTGGGAGGACCTGGTTTTCCGGAGCTGACCGACTGCCTTAGCCAGGGCGTTTTTCAGGATTTCCGGCGTCAGCTCGATTTTCAGCAGATAGTCAATGGCCCCCAGCTTGAGGGCCCGCTGGGCGTACCCGAACTCATCGTGGCAGGAAAGAATGAGAAAGAGAGGCGGAGTGCCGCTCTGCTTTTTGACCTGCTCCATCACCTCCAGGCCGTTCAGAATGGGAATATTAATATCCATCATCACCAGGTCCGGCTGATACAGGCTGATCTTGTCAATGGCCTCCGGCCCGGTGCCGGCTGTGCTGACAATCTCAATATCCATCTCATGATAATCAAGAATAGACCGAAGCCCCATCTGGATAATGGGCTCATCGTCAACAATCACCATCTTGTACATAAAAATACTCCTTTCCTTCATCCAAAACAGGCCCCGCATGATACCCGCTTCGGCTCATTGCGGCAGGCAGAGCGGCGTGGGCAAGGCATTTCTTCTGCCCCATGCGTTGCGGCAGGCAGAGCGGCGTGGGCAAGCTGTTCCTTCCGCTCCGCGTATCGTGACAGGCAAAGCAGCGTGGACAAGCTGTTCCTTCCGTCTTGCGCGTTGCGGCAGGCAGGGCGGCATGGCCAAGCCATTTTTATCGCCGTGTTCATCGGGACAGGCGGTCTGGTTTCGCCTCCTGCGTCAGGAGAGATACGGATATCGGACCAGCACCTCCGTGTAGCTTCCCAGCTTGCTGTGGATCTGGATGCCGTACTGGTTCCCGTACTCCAGCTTCAGGCGCCGGTCAATATTTTTCAGGCCAATTTTCTTGAACAGCAGCTCCTCCGTAATATCCTCGTCATGGGCGAGAATTTGATCAATCTGCTGCTGGGGAATCCCCACCCCGTTGTCCGTGATGCAAATGAGGAGATCCTCCCCCTCCCGGGTCACCCGAAGATGGATCTGCCCCGGCTGCCGTTTGCCGCTGATGCCGTGGGTGATGGCATTCTCGATCAGGGGCTGCAAAGAAAATTTAAAGACCAGGCAGGAGAGCAGAGCGGGGGATTCGATGGTCTGGGTATAGGTAAAGCTGTCCCCGTAGCGGTAGCGCTGGATGGTAATGTAATGCCCCAGCAGCTTCAGCTCATCCTCCAGTGTAATTTTGGAGTCCGTATTCTTCGATATATATTTCATGATCTGCCCCAGGGAATCCAGCATCTCCGAGATTCCCCCGGCATTTTGCAAAATGGCCATCCATTTGATGGTATACAGCGTGTTGTAAAGAAAATGGGGGCTGATCTGGTTTTGCAGGTTGATTATCTCCAGCTGCTGCTTTTCGTGCTCATGCTCCAGCTGCTGCCGCATCAGCCGGGAGATACTCTGGGCCATACTGTTGATTCCCCGGCCGATGTCTCCGAACTCATCCGCCGTCTCCAGCGCCGGATTCACAGAGAAGCTGCCGCCGGCGATCACATCCAGCTGCTGCCGGATGCGGGTGATGGGCGCGGACACAATGCGGATCAGCAGATAATCCGCGAAGAGAAAGACGAGAACGACCATGACCAGGTAGGGCAGCAGGATTTTCAGATACTCCCCGTGGAGCAGATTACCGTTTTCCGGGATGGTCTGCAGGATGGTCCAGGGGGCGTTGCCCACGGTGATCCACATGACATCGGTGGGATTCTCCCCGTTTTCCGCGGCGGTTGCCCTGGACAGCTCATCCTCTGATTTGTCCAGGACAATGGAAGTGCTCTGAAACGTCCCATCCTCCAGCCGGTAGGCTTCATCTCCCACCAGCCAATAGTAGGTGGAGGCAAAGGTCTGCTGGCCGTCCGTCAGCTTATCACTCAAAATGCCGGGGTCCAGAGCAAGATAGATCCAGCCGTCGATGGTGCCCGCGTCCCGGTTGATGATGGGGCGGATGATCGGCAGAGAGTAGACTTCTGCCCCGGAATAGTAGAAGGGCTCCTGCCGCAGGCCGATCCACTCGTAGTCCGGGGCGTTCAGCAGTTGGTCAAAGTAGGGCAGGTCCATGCAGACCTCCCGATCCTGAAGCAGCCCGGAGGTTTTCCCCTGGATAATCACATCCTCCGTCTTGGCACAGAGCACAAGCTTTCTTATATATTTGTCGATGGAGGAGTTCAGTATTTTGGCGCTCAGGGCCTCGTAGGCAGTCATGGACACCGGATAGGAAGAGTAGGAGGATCTGCTGGCGCCGCTGGTGAATCGGACCATTTCCTTATTTGTGGAACAGAAAACGATCAGCTGATACAGGCCCTCCAGCTCCCGCTCCAGATTGGAGGAGATCAAATGCAGGTTATAGTTGATGGTCTGCTGCTGCTCCCGTTCCAGATTGGATTTCATTGTTTTATTGATCTGAAGGCTCAGGAGCAGAGCCAGAAGAAGAGAAATACTGGTGCAGATTAATATAAGCTTTACTTTTAAGGAATGAAATAATTGCATAATCGGAGTCCTCCCTTCTCTCTGCATTTTAACACAAAATAAAAGTGAAATAAAACGAATATGAAAAATTGACTAAAAAATGAAAAAATTCCATCTAAAATCTGGAATAAATGTGAGAAATCTCCAGCTTTTATCAGAATAATTCCATGGCCTTTTTGTCGAAAAAGGGCGATAATGAGATTACAAAAAACGAGCACAGATCAAAGAAAGGAGAAGCGAACAATGAAGCATTGGAAAAAGAAAATGGGAATTCTGTTGACTGCCGCAATGGCCTCCGGAATGATGGCCGGATACGGAATGACGGCCGCCGCGGAGGAAGACTGGGAGAGCGAGCCCATTGTGCTGACAGCCACTATCGTGGATTATGCCACCTGCGGCTACTTTAAGGACGCAATGGATAAATTTACGGAGATGCACCCAAATGTAACCTTTGAACCCATTGATATCCTGAACTCCGACTATATCGAGAAGGTGACCACGATGATGGCGGGCGGCGAGGACATTGACTTGATTTATTCTAAAAACAACCAGCAGTACATGACTCTGGCCTCCAACGGGCAGGTGGAAGATTTGATGCCTTATGTGGAGAGGGACAACGTGGACCTGTCGATTTATGACGGAGCGGCGGAGAAGCTTACGCTCAATGGAGAAATTTACGGCCTGCCCTTCCGGAATGATCTCTGGCTCCTGTACTATAACAAGACCATGTTTGATGAGGCCGGAGTCGATTATCCCACCGATGATATGACCTGGGATGATTGGGCAAAGATGTGTGAGGAAATGACCAGCGGTGAGGGTGCGGACAAGGTATACGGAGGCTATCTGCAAAATTGGCCGGCCAGTGTTCAGAACATGACCATCTCGGACGGGCAGCATACCACCATTGAGACCGACTATTCCTTTATGCGGGAGGCGTACGAGAGAGTGCTGGATCTTCAGGACAAAGGATACATCATGGACTTTTCCACGATCTCCACGGGCAGCCTTCATTACACCGGATGTTTCTTTAATGAGCAGATAGCGACGGTGTATCAGGGAACCTGGTTTAACACCTACCTGCTGGAACAGACCAATGCCGGGGATCTGGATTTCGAATGGTCCATGGTAAAAGCGCCCCATATGACGGACGGCGAGACCGGGGACGCTGTGGGAGCGGCTTTCCCCATGTGTGTCAATTCAAAATCAAAGAACAAGGAAGCGGCATGGCAGTTTGTGAAATTCCTGACCAGTGAAGAGGGGGCTAAGATCATTGCGGCAAATGGCGCGCTTCCTGCAGTGCGGACAGACGAGATTATGGATATTTATATTCATCAGGAGGGCTTCCCCCAGGGTTGTGAGAGCGCCTTTGAGGTGAATCAAATTTCCTTTGAGGTGCCGGTGCATGAGAAGAGCGGGACCATCGGAACCATCCTGGATGAGGAAAACAGTTTGATTATGACGAAGAGCCTGTCGGTGGAGGAAGGGCTTCAGGAGCTGACAGACCGGGTGAATGAGGCACTAAACGAATAGAGGAAATAAAAAAGAAGATGCTCCGCGTCAGGGGCATCTTCTTTCAAAAAAGAAAGAAGGGAGAGGATTGAAAATGAAGCTGCTGTCGTCCAGAAAAGCGCGGAATAATCTGGTGGCCTATTCTTTTATCGCTCCGAATTTTATCGGTTATCTGATCTTTACATTGATTCCAGTATTTTGTACCCTGGGCCTTTCTTTATTTGATTGGAACGCGGGAGATCAGTTTTCCTTTGTGGGAATCAAAAACTACGTCAGAATGATTCACAACAGTACCTTCAAAATTTCATTCTGGAATACGATTTATTATGCCGTGGGGACGGTGCCGGCCACCATGGTGATCTCTCTGGGCCTGGCGAAGCTGCTGAACGAGCCCATCAAAGGGCGAACCGCCTTCCGTTCCGCCATATTTTTCCCCCACGTGGCCGCGGTGGTGGCCATCGCGGCGGTGTGGAATATGCTGTTTAACCCGGAAATGGGTCCTGTCAATATGTTTCTGAAAGGACTTGGCGTCTCGAATCCTCCCAGATGGGCGGCCTCCACGGACTGGGCGATGCCCGTGGTGATTCTGGCCTCCATCTGGAGAAACGCCGGATATTATATGATCATTTACCTGGCAGGCCTGCAGGGAATCCCTCATGAATTGTACGAGGCGGCCAAAATGGACGGAGCTTCCGGCTGGCAGTGCTTCCGAAAGATTACGCTGCCCATGCTGACTCCCATCACCTTCTTTGTCAGCATCATGCTCACCATCTCCTGCTTCAAGGTATTTGACCTGATTTACACCATGACAGAGGGCGGACCGGGCCGGGCCACCAATGTTTTGGTGATGCACATTTACCAGAGCGCCTTCACAGAATACCGATTCGGATACGCCAGTGCGGTGGCCACAGTCCTCTTTCTCCTGGTGCTGGTCATCACCCTGATCCAGTTCCGGGGGGAAAAGAAATGGGCGAGCAATATGTAAAAATACCTGTGGTCAGATCAATCCGGGTATACGGAGAAAAAATGCGCGGGAAACGCGGAGATAAAAAATCGCCTGTGATCAGGCAGATCGGAGGGACGAGAGCTTGAAAGCAAAACAACGTAACAGGAAAATAATCGTCTACATAATATTGGCGGCGATCAGTCTGGTCATGCTGGTACCCTTTGCCTGGATGCTGATCTCATCCTTTAAGCCAAATAAGGATGTGTTCACCTATCCCATCCAGTGGTGGCCGAAGGAATTTATCATAGACAACTACCTGCGGATATGGAAGGAGATTCCGCTGCTGAGATACTTTTTCAACACCACAAAGCTGACGGTGGTCATCACCCTGATGCAGCTTCTCACCAGCACCTTTGCGGCCTACGCCTTCGCAAAGCTGGACTTCCCGGGAAAGAACATCCTGTTTCTTGCCTACATCTGCACCATAGCTATGCCCTGGCAGTCCTACATGATTCCCCAGTTTATGATCATAAAAAAGCTGGGCTTGGTGAACACCCACCTGTCCTTGATGATTTTGCAGAGCTTCACCGCCTTCGGCGTCTTTCTGGTCCGGCAGTTCTATATGGAGATTCCCAATGAGATCTGCGAGGCGGCCCGGATTGACGGGATGAGCGAGTATGGGATCTACGCGAAGATCATGCTTCCGCTGTCAAAGCCGGTGATCGCCACCCTGACCATTTTTTCCTTCACCACGGTGTGGAACGACTTCATGGGACCGCTGATCTACATCAATTCGGACCGGCTGAAAACCATCCAGCTTGGGCTGCGCAGCTTTATCACAGAGTACTCGTCAGAATATTCCCTGATTATGGCCGGCTCCATCGTGGCCCTGATCCCCATCCTGATCGTATTTGCCTGCTTGCAGCAATACTTTGTGGAAGGAATCGCCTCCACGGGAGTGAAGGGGTAGAACAGAGGGCCGGACCGTCAGACAAAAGTGCCGGAGGTACAGACCAAAGAGCCGGAACGACAGCCGAAGCGTCAGACTAAAGTGCCGGAGATACAGACAGGAGAGCCGGAATGTCAGCCAGAGCGGCAGACGGAAGTGTTTGAAGTCCAGAAGCTACAGGGCCTGCGGGATAAGGTGTGCGGGGGTTGCCTGGCAGGAAGGGATAGATTAGGAGACAGAGATGAAGAGAAGATTGGAGACGGGATTTCAGATTTTTGAGTGGGAGAATGCGGAAACACTTTGCGGGGAGGACCTGGACAGGCTGATGTCCGCGTACGAGGCAAAGCAGGGCTATGAGGTGCCCTCCATGCCGATGCAGGTCCACGAAGCCCTGATTTACCATAAAGTCATTGAGGACCCGGCCGTCACCGGAAGCGGGGAGGCGTGTACCTGGGTTTCCGAAAAGGACTGGATTTATGTATGCAAGGTGGCCATGCCGGAGGAAATGTGCCGGGCAGAAACCTGTCTGCTGCGTCTGGAGGGAGTGGACACCCTGGCCGACCTTTACTGGAACAGGGAAAAAATAGCGTCGGGGGAGGACGTATACCTGCCCCTCCTGGCGGACCTGGTGGGAAAATGCGGGGAAGAAAATGAGCTGGTGCTTCACATTCATTCTCCCCACGCCCATCTGAGACAGCGGAACATGCCGGCGCGGTATCAGGGAAAGATCATGCCCAAGTGGTCCCTGATCCGGGGCTTTCACAGGGGCTATGACGATTACCTGGGCTTTAGGCCCTACCTCACCCGGATGGGAGTCTACGATCAGGTCTGGATCGAATGGGGCTCCCAGGGAATCCGGCAGCTTGACCTGAAGGTGAGCTTAGAGCTCCGGGACACCTGCGGAAGGTCCGGGCCCCGAAAGGGTGAGCCCCAGATCCTCCCTGCGGGCCCCTTGGAGGAGAACGTAGGCTATGGGGAAGGCTGCCTGACCCTTTTTCGGGATCCGGAGCCGGGGACTGTGGCGGTGTGGGAGCTGCTGTTTGCGGGACAGTGTGTGCGGAGGCGGGAGCTGGAGGTCAGCCAGAAAAAGATACCACTGAGCTTCCAGGTGGAGAATCCCCGTCTCTGGAACGTGGCTTGGAAGGGCGTCCCCCATCTCTACCGGCTCCGGGTCCGCCTCCTGGTAAAGGGAGAGGAGAAGGACCGGATCACGAAGCCCCTGGGCTTTCGCCGGATCGAGAAAGTGGGGGATTTTGCCTTTCGCGTGAACGGAATGCCCCTGAGGCTCTGGGGCGCCAATGTGGCCCCTCTGGATAACAGGACTGGCTGCTATCAGAGAGAGAGGGCGGAGAAAATTGTGAAAATGGCCCTGGAGGCCCACATGAATTGCCTGCGGATCTGGGGAAGCACGGACCGTCTGCCCGATGAGTTCTATGAGCTGTGTGATGAGGCGGGGCTGCTGCTGTGGCAGGACTTTTTCCATGACTACTCCATGTATCCCGAGGAGGCGGAATTCCGCGCCCTGTGCCGGAGGGAGGCGGAGTATCAGGTGAGAAGACTGCGCCACCATCCCTCCATCCTGCTCTGGTGCGGAAGCAATGAGAGCATTATGTGCAGAGACTTTTCCAATCCCGGGGAGGATTGTATCGGATACCGAATTTACGATGAGGATTACCGAGCTGTCTGCCGGGAGCTGGATCCGGAACGGTATTACCATCTGTCCTCCCCCAGCGGCGGCAGCTACGCCAACGATCCTCTGGCCGGAGACACCCACAGCTACACCAGCACCTGGTTTGTGCCGGGGGGCCGGTATCCGGTGTTTCTCTCGGAGAACATGAGGGCATATCCTCCGGTATACCATTCCATGCTGCGGATGCTGGGAGAGGAGCGGCTCTGGCCGAAGGGGGAGACGGGGCAGACGCGAAAAGGGAACCTTTTCCCGTGGCCCGAGAGCTGGCGCCCCTTCACATCGGCAGAGAGCTGGCAGAAAATATCCCACGTGGAGGAATTTTACGATGCCTGCGACGCGGCCTCCATGATATACCGGTTCGGCGCCTCCGTGGGGCGGTACATAGAGGACTGCGTGGGCCGCTACCGCCGCGGAAGAAGCTATGAACAGCGAGAGGAAAGCTTCCGCAGGTGCCAGGGCCATTTATGGTGGAAAATGAACACCAGCGCGCCACACATTTATTCCGGCCTGCTGGATTACTATATGGAGCCCTACATCCCCTACTATGTCCTGAAACGGTGCTACCAGCCCTTCCAGCTTTTCTTCTCGGTGGACGACTACATCGGTGTCTGGGCGGTCAACGATACCGCGGAAAAAATCAGCGGCACCATCTATGTAAAGCTGTTTCATCTGCGGAAAAATGAGGCGGCAGGGTTTTTCCAGGTGCCCTTTTCGGCAGAGCCGGATCAGAGTGTGTTCGCGGCGGATCTGAACCGCTTCGGACAATTTCTGATGAATCAGCATGTGCTGTATGCCCGGGCGGTGGATGAGGAGGGAAAGGTGCTGACTGAAATCGTGGGATACGCGGATATTGAGCGCCACATGGAATTTCCGGACTGTACCCTCAGCCTGTCCTGGGAGGGGGAGGAGCTGGTGGTGGAGACCGACTGCTTTGCCAGAAGCGTGGAGCTGCTGGGAGAAGAGGAAGGGGATTATTTCGGCTGGACCTTCAGCGACAATTATTTCGACCTGCTGCCGGGCAGCATCCGGCGGATCCGCGTAGACGGCCACCGAAGGGGAAGAATCCATGCGAAAGGATATTATGGAACGAGAGAAACCATTATAGATCTGCCATAAAAGGAGGAAGAGTATGAGTTACGTACCAACGCAAAAAAATCAAATTTCCAGAGAAGAATTTCCGCTGAATGATCCGCCGGAGTTTCACTACAAGCTTTTGGAATACGGAGAGCGCCCCTACTGGTCCCCGGACGGGAAACGGATCGCCTTCATCGAGAGCAACTACGGCGATGTATGCGAGCTGGACCTGGAGACGAGACAGGTGCGGAACCTGACCAGAGATCTGGGGGAGCATCACTCCTTTTTGAGGGTGCTTTTTCTGCCAAACGGGGACTACATTCTCATCGGCCCCAGGGAGTTCAAAGACCGCTACGTCAGCAGAAGGGTAGAGTCGGAGCTCTGGATCATGGACCGGGAGGCAAAGTATCCGCCAAAGCCGCTGGGGAGACGTATTTTTGAGGGCTGCGGGGTGTCCAGGATCGGGAACCGGATCACCTACTCCATGAACGGCAACCACGACAGCGCCATCGGTTCCCCGGAAGATTTTGAGGTCCACGTGACGGAGATCGAGTACGGGGCGGAGGGCCCCTATCTGGGGAGGGACCGGATAATTTACCGCACCAGGGGCTACGACCCGGAGCCCCAGGACTTCCGGCGGGAGGATAAAGAGGTGATCATGGCGGAATACTACAATCCGGCGGAGGGAAAGAAAAGGGATTATTACTGCACCGTAAAGGGAGTGGATGTGGAGACGGGGGAGGTGAGGCTGTATATCACAGAGCCCCATATCCACAATGAGTGCGAGGGCATTTTCCCCACAGAGGACTATATCTGCCTGGAATCCTCCTGTGACGGAGGTCCCGAATCGCCAACCATCGATCTGTGGAAGCTGAAGCTGGACGGCTCCATGGAGCGGACCAGGATGACCAGGATGCTCTGGAAGCGCCCCTGGCGGGCCACCAACTCCAACGTAAGCCCCGACGGAAAATGGCTGGCATTCATGCTGAATGTATACGGCACCGAGCCGGGGTACGGCATGGGACTGGGGCTGCTAGATTTGGAAGCCTGGGAGAAGAGCTCTTACGCGAAAGAGACGGAGACCGTACAGAGCCGTGCCGGAAGAAGGACGGATGCGGAGAGAGGAGGATATATCAATGATTGAACGGAGCATGGGAAGAACGGGATTGTCTGCCGGGGTTTTGGGCTTTGGCAGCATGGAGCTGAGCAAGCTGGAATTTTCCGAGGCGGAGCGCCTGCTGAATGAGGCGCTGGATCTTGGAATCAATTTTATTGATTCCTCCCCCTGCTACGGCGTGTCAGAGGAGTACGTGGGAAGAGCGGTGGGACAGCGCAGGGAGGAGTATATTCTTGCCACAAAATGTGGCTGCAACGTGGACAGTCAGGGCCGGTTTACCCTGGGCCCGGATCACGTCTGGAGTCCGGAGCAGCTTTACCGGAACATTGACAGAAGCCTGAAGCTTCTTGGCACCGACTACATTGATATTTGGCAGCTCCATGGGATTATGCCGGACTATCTGGAGGGAGGAAAGGACGGACCGGTGATGGAGGCCTTTGAGAAAATAAAAGAAAGCGGGAAGGTGCGCCATCTGGCCTTCAGCTGCCGCAACGGGACGCCGGACCAACCCCTTTATCCCGCCAGATTCGGCTACCAGGCCTGCCGGGAGCTGATCCCCTGGGGCAAATTTGAAGTCATCCAGCTGATTTATGGGGCGCTGACCAGAACCAACGAGGAGATCATCCGGGAGGCGAACAGGGAAGGGATCGGCATCATCTGCCGTGGGGCGGTGAAAAAATACTTTGCCGCCTACGATCGGCTTTTTGAGGAAGCGGGGCTGGAGGAGCTTTTGGAGGAGGGGGAAGGAAAAACGGATTTTCTGCTGCGTTTTGCCATCACACATCCCGGCATCAGTACCGTGATCGTGGGTACCAAGGATCTCCGCCACCTCCGGGACAACGTCCGGGCCGCCGAGAGGGGCGTGCTTTCAGAGGAAGTATATGAGGAAGCAAAACGGCGTCTGGAGAAAGTGGCAGTCGTCCCCGAGAGGCTTTGACAGAGGTTTTCCGTTGGGAGAGGCGGCGGGAACTCCGAAGCCGCGGATTCCATACAAAAGACAGAGAGACGGATGCTTTAGGAAAGGAGGTACAGGATGCGGATACAGATTCCTTATGGCAGGGAGCATGTGACGATCGATTTGGAGCCGGATCGGGTACAGGGGGTGGTGAGGAGCAGGCTGGATGAATACCGGCCGGAAAAAGGAGAGCGGGAGCTGATCCGGGATGCCATGAGACATCCCATTGGCAGTAAACCGCTGAGCGAGCTGGCCCGGGGGAAGCGGCGGGTGGTGATCCTTGCCAGCGACCATACCAGGCCGGTCCCCAGCCGTCTGATCATCCCCGCCATGCTGTCAGAAATACGCCGGGGCAGCCCCGATGCCCGCGTCACGATTTTGGTTGCCGCCGGATGCCACCGGGAGAGCATCAGGGAGGAACTGATACAGAAATTCGGGGAGGAGATTGTGGAGCGGGAAAAAATCCTGATCCACCGCTGTGATTCCGCCGAATTGACTGATCTGGGAACACTCCCCTCCGGCGGGCCGCTGCGGATCAACTCCCTTGCCGCCGCCGCGGATTTGCTGGTGGCGGAGGGATTTATTGAGCCCCATTTTTTCGCCGGCTTCTCCGGCGGGAGAAAAAGCGTTCTCCCGGGTATCGCGGGGAGGGAGACCGTGTACGCGAATCACTGCGCGGAATTTATTAATGACGAAAACTCCCGCTGCGGAAAACTGGAGGGCAATCCCATACACAGAGATATGGTATTCGCGGCCAGAAAGGCCGGCCTGGCCTATATCGTGAATGTGGTGATCAATTCCATGCGCCAGGTGATCGGAGCCTTCGCGGGGGACATGGAGCAGGCCCACAAAAAGGGAGCAAAATTTTTATCCGCCCTCTGCGGCGAGCGGGCAGTCACCGCCGGCATTGTGGTGACCTCCAATAACGGTTATCCGCTGGATCAGAACGTTTACCAGGCGGTAAAGGGGCTGAGCACGGCGGAGCGGTGTGTGAAAAAGGGCGGCGTCATCATCATGTTCGCGGAGTGCGAGGACGGCTGCGGCGGAGAACATTTTTACAGAACCTTCCGGGAGGCGGACTGTGCGGAGACCGTACGAAAGGAGATCGCCGCCGTGCCCAGGGACCAGACAAAACCGGACCAGTGGCAGTCCCAGATTCTGGCCAGGATCCTGTGCCGCTGCCATGTCATTTTCATCAGCAGTCTGGCGCCGGAGATCATCCGCGGCTTCCACATGATCCCTGCGGTGGATTTTGAGGAGGCGCTGACAAAGGCGGAGCGGATTTTGGGAAAACCAGAAAAGGTGCTGGTGATTCCGGAGGGAATTACCACCATGTTTGAGTAAAGGCAGAGGAGGAAAAGAATGAAAATTGTATTGCTGGAGAGCCTTGGAGTTTCATCAGAAATCATAGAGGGCCACAGGGAAAGGCTGGAGGCCATGGGACATACCCTTGTGGTATACGAGAAAAATACGGACCCGGAGGTTCAGGCAAGGCGCTGCCGGGACGCGGAAGTATTGATATTGGCCAATATGCCCCTGGCCGCCTCCGCCATCGAGACGGCGGAGACATTGAAATTTATCGATGTGGCGTTCACCGGGGTGGATCACATCCCCATGGCCGAAGCGAAAAAGCGGGGAATCCCGGTGAGCAATGCATCTGGCTACGCCACTCAAGCGGTGGCAGAGCTTACCGTCGGCTTTATGATCCAGCTATTGAGACGGGTAAAGCAGACCGAGGAGCGCTGCCGGGAGGGCGGAACGAAGGAGGGGCTGGTGGGCAGCCTGCTCTGTGGAAAGACGGTAGGAATCCTGGGGCCCGGCGCCATAGGAAGAAGGGTGGCCGCCCTGGTGAAGGCCTTCGGCTGCCGGGTGGTTGCCTGCGGCAGGAGCCCGGTCAGAGACAGCGGGATCGATCAGCAGCTTGAGCTGGAGGAGCTGCTGCGGGAGTCCGATATCCTCACCCTGCACTGCCCTCTGACGCCCCAGACCAGGGGACTGATCGGAGAGAAGGAGCTGGATCAGATGAAAAAGACGGCCTTCCTGATCAATACCGCCAGAGGCCCCGTGGTGGACCAGGAGGCTCTGGCCGGGGCCTTGGCGGAGGGACGGATCGCCGGGGCCGCCTGCGATGTATTTGACCAGGAGCCGCCGCTGCCCCGGGAGCACATTCTTTTGCGGGCGCCCAATCTGATTGCCACTCCCCACATTGCTTTTGCCACAGAGGAATCCATGGAGCAGCGGGCGGATATCGTGTTCCGAAATCTATATTCCTGGCTGGAGGGAACCCAGCTTAACGCCGTGCAGTCATGATATTGAAAAATTTTTAATTTCCCTCTTTACAAATCCGGAAAACCGTCATATAATCTAGTAAATCACTAGGAAATATATGAAAAAGGAGGAGCTTGTATTATGGGAAAGATTTACGGAAGCATCGAGGAGCTGATCGGCGGTACGCCGCTTTTTGAGGTAAAAAATATTGAGCGGGAGGAGAACCTGGCGGCCCGGCTTTTGGTAAAGCTGGAGTATTTCAATCCGGCAGGAAGCGTGAAGGACCGGGTAGGTCTGTCCATGATCCGGGACGCGGAGGAGAGCGGAAAGCTGAAGCCGGGCGCCACCATCATTGAGCCCACCTCAGGAAATACCGGTATTGGTCTGGCTGCCATCGCCGCGTCCAAGGGCTATCGTCTGATTCTCACCATGCCGGAGACCATGAGCGTGGAGCGCCGCAATATTCTGAAGGCCTACGGCGCGGAGGTGGTGCTGACTGACGGGGCAAAGGGAATGACAGGAGCCATCCAGAAGGCCGCGGAGCTGGCCGGTGAGATTCCTGACAGCTTTATTCCGGGCCAGTTTGTGAATCCGGCCAATCCGAAGATCCATCGGGAGACCACAGGACCGGAGATCTGGGAGGACACCGAGGGCAAGGTGGATCTCTTTGTATCCAGCGTCGGCACAGGCGGAACCATCACAGGCGCGGGCGAGTATCTGAAATCCCAGAACCCGGCGGTGAAGGTGGTGGCCGTGGAGCCCGCCGCGTCCCCGGTACTCTCCGGCGGCAAAGCAGGCCCCCACAAAATTCAGGGCATCGGCGCGGGCTTCGTTCCTGATATCCTGAACACCGGCATCTATGACGAAATCATTCGGGTCGAGAATGAGGATGCCTTTGCCACCTCTCAGCTTTTGACGAAAAAAGAGGGGATTTTGACAGGGATTTCCTCCGGCGCCGCATTGCGGGCCGGCATTGATCTGGCAAAGCGGCCGGAAAACGCCGGAAAGACCATTGTAGTACTGCTGCCGGACAGCGGAGACCGGTACTATTCCACGCCACTGTTCACAAAATAAGCGAGAAACATCTTAATCCTATTGAAACAATAGGAAAAATACCGTATAATCAGTGCATATGGAGGTAGGACTATGAGAATATCGACAAAAGGCAGATATGCGCTGAGGCTTATGCTGGATCTGGCGATAAACAGCTCAGGAGAGCCGATTCGCCTGAAGGATGTGGCGAGGAGACAGGAAATCTCAGAAAAATATTTGGAGCAGATCATATCCATTTTGAACAAGGCCGGCTATGTCCGCAGTATTCGGGGCCCCCAAGGGGGCTACGTGCTGCAAAGACAGCCCTCTGAGTATACCGTTGGGATGATCCTTCGGCTGACTGAGGGGAGTCTGGCTCCGGTGGAGTGCGCGGAGTGCGACGCTCCGGCCTGCAGCCGTCAGGAGGACTGCGTGACCCGGATATTGTGGAAAAAGTTGAGCGAGGCCATCAACGGTGTGGTGGACACCGTGACCCTGGAGGATCTGATGGACTGGCAGGCCGTGAAGGCGGATGAGTACGTCATTTAAAGAGCAAGGAGAAAGACAGGATGTGGAGGATAGAAACAGTCCGCCCATCCTGTTTTTTTGCTTGACATATATAGACGATTGATATAATATATAGATGATCGATACAAAAAAGAACTGAGCTTCAACGAGGAAAGGAGGAAGGATCATGCCGCTGGATAAAGGAATGATGTCAGGCAATACGGCCATGCTGCTGCTGCGTCTGCTGTCAGAAAAGGATATGTACGGCTATGAAATGATTGAGACACTGCGCCTGCGCTCACAGAATGTCTTTGAGCTGAAGGCGGGGACACTCTATCCGCTGCTTCATTCTATGGAAGGAAAAAATTTTTTGAAGGTCTATGAGCGGGAAGCGGGAGGCAAGATTCGGAAATATTACAGTATCACGAAGGAGGGCAGAGGAGCCCTGGCCCGGAAAAAGGCCGAGTGGGAGGACTATGCCCGGACTGTGACCCGGATCATGGAGCAGGCAGACAACTGCCAGGGATCATGGGAGGTGATTCTATGAGAACCGAAGAATATTTAAAGCTTGTCACAGACCAGCTCCGGTGCAAAAGGGCCCGGGGCCTGGTGAGAGAGGAGTTGCAAAGCCATATCGAGGATCAGAAAAATGCCTTTTTGGAGGAGGGGATGGACCCCGGGCAGGCGGAGGAGGAGGCCGTCCGGGAGATGGGAGACCCGGTGGCCACCGGAGTGGCCCTGGACCGTGTCCACCGCCCCCAGATGGCCTGGGGGCTGATCGCCCTGATCGGCGTACTGAATCTTGCGGGTCTGCTGGCCCAATATCTGATCCGGACCCGCATGAGCCCGTCCGGTCTGCCTCCGGAAAGTATCTGGAGCTCCGTCGTGACGACAGTGCTGAGCTTTGGTGTGATGGTGGGGGTCTGCTATCTGGACTACAGCCGCGTTGCGGCGCGTGCCAGGCTCCTGGCCCTGGTCAGCTGCCTGCTCCTGCTCCTTTTTCTGCCGCTTTTTGGGCTCCAGGTCAACGGAGCCAAGGCCTGGATCGCGGTGGGACCCCTCAGCGTTGACATAAAGCTGGTACTTCTGCTGTATATTCCGCTGTACGGGGCTATCCTCTACAGCTACCGGGGAGGAGGGAGAGGGGCCGTGGTGAAAGGTGTCCTTTGGATATTACTGCCTCTGCTGCTGGCCTTTCGCGTTAGCAGCATGATAACGGCGGCTCTCCTGTTTTTTACCTGCGGCATCATGCTGGCTCTTGCGGTGCGCCAGGGCTGGTACCAGGTTCCGGTGAGACGGACCGTGGCGGCGGTGGTGGCGCCCCTTCTGGCCTCGCCGGCATTGCTGGTCGGGGCGGTGTGGCTTTTCAGTGGCGTTGATTCCTACCGGTGGGACCGGCTCCGGCTGATGTGGGAGTCTGTGATTTCCTTCGGAAAGCTGGAGGAAACCAATGACTTTCACTATCTGGCGTCTCACCTGCAAAGGCTTCTTCTGAACTGCCGTCTGGTAGGGGAGGGAGCCGGGGCGGAGCAGTACGGCATCGGGGAAGTCTCGGATTTTATGCTGACCTACCTCTCTGCCTTCTGCGGGATTTTGGTGGCGGCGGCTTTGCTTTTGCTGCTTGCCTTTCTGTTCCTGCGCTTTCTGAGGCTCTCCCTGAGACAGACGAATCAGCTGGGCAAGATGATGGGAGTGGGCTGCTCCCTGGTTCTATTGTTTGAGGTGATCTTCTACACCCTGGGCAATCTGGGAATGATTCTGTTTGCCGGCGGCTACTGCCCCTTTCTGACCTACGGCGGCACCGGCGCCCTGGTCACCGGAGTCCTCCTGGGCCTTCTCCTCAGCATCTACCGCCACCAGCACATTCTGCCGGAGCCAAAGAAAAGAGGAAAAAAGCAAATCCTCCTCCAATTATAAAAAAGAATCCTGCCCCCAGGCTTCTCCGCCTGCGGCGGGGCCGCTTACAGATCCGCCAATCCGCCGCCGCGTGATCCTTGCGGAGAGTGTTCTATCACAGGAAACCGGCGCGTTTTATTATGATAAAAAAGCCGAAGAGACCGCCCCGGTCCCTCCGGCTTTTTAGTCGCTGGGCGAAAAAAAGCATATCAGCCCCGCTGTAACACAAAATCCCTGTTCCGGCTTGCTGGGTGCAGAAAAATATATCGGCTACCGCTGTAACACAAAATCCCTTTCCGGCTGACGGGGCCGCAAAAAAGCACATCGTCTCTGCGGCCGCGCCAGATCCCGCACTTTGATCCGGGAGCCACTCTCCCTCACATCCGAAAAATGGACTCCACATAGTCCCGCATCCCGTCCCGGGAATTGACCTGCCTTGCGCCCTCCACCACACTGTGCTGCTCCGGCTCCGAAAGCTGGGAAAACCGGTTCAGGACCTCCGTGTGCTGGGCTAGCTCCATCAAAAAACCGATGGGAATTTCCTGATTATTCATCATCTCAATCACCTCATCACCAGTATTCCCATCCCGGTCTCCAATATACATACGGCTCCCCAAAAATCCCGCCGCAGTGCCGCGGCTCCGGGGCTACCTCCGAAAAAAATTCAGCGTCTCTTCCTCATACAGAGCAGCCCCGTCACATCCGCCAGCAGCCACCCGATAGGAATCGCCCACCAGATCCCCGCCACCCCGATGGCCTCCACCGGAGCCAGGGCGTAAGCCAGCGCCACCCGGGTTCCCAGTGAGATCACAGTGAGCACCAGTGACATTTCCGGTTTTCCGATCCCCCTGTAGTATCCGTACAGCAAAAAGAGCAGCCCGATTCCGCAGTAAAAGGCTCCCTCGATCCGCAGATACCCCACTCCGGTCCGGATGATTTCCACCTCGGATGCTTTCACGAAAATCCTCATCAAAAGGGGAGCCGCCCCAAACACCAGTGCGGAAATAAACACACAGAATCCCATGGAAACCAGGATTGCCCGTTTCGTGCCCTCCCGGATCCGGTCCGGCCGGGAGGCCCCGTGATTCTGGGAGATAAAGATGGAAAAAGCGTTCCCGAACTCCTGGGCCGGCATGTAGGCGAAGGAATCAATCTTCACCGCCGCCGCAAAGGCCGCCATCACCCCGGCCCCGAAGCTGTTGACCAGCCCCTGGATCATGAGAATTCCGAAATTCATCACCGACTGCTGAATGCTGGCCGCAAAGGAATAGCGGATAATCTCCGCCACCGCCTCCCGGCGGACTCTGAGGCAGCCCGGGGTTGGCCGCAGGGAGGGCTCCTTTCGCCAGGTGTAAAGCCCGATTCCCACACCGGAAAAAGCTTGAGCGGTCACCGTGGCCGCCGCCGCGCCGCCGATCCCCCAGTGGAGCCCCACCACAAACACCAGGTCCAGCACAATATTCAGCGCCGCCGCCGTCCCGAGAAACCAAAGAGGCGTCACCGAATTTCCGATGGCCCGCAGCAGGAACGCAAAGTAATTATACAAAAATACAAACAGAATCCCCATAAAAATAACGAACACATACTCCCGCATCATAGAAAGCAGCTCCCGGGGCACCCGCAGCAGATACAAAATCAGGTCAAGCCCCGCAAACACCAGCGCCGTCATGGCCGCGGCCACCGCTCCGGTCAGCAAAAAGGAGAGGAGAATACTGCTTCTCATCCGCTCCCCGTCCCCACTGCCGAAATGAAAGGAAAACACCGAAGCGCTTCCCATACAAAGCCCGATCAAAATCGAGGTCAGAAACGTCATCAGCGTGTAGGCCGATCCCACCGCCGCCAAAGCCTCCGCCCCCAAAAAGTGGCCCACAATCAATGTGTCCGCGATATTATAGCACTGCTGCAAAAGATTTCCCAAAATCATAGGCCCCGCGAACAGCAGCATAGTTTTTGTCACATCCCCCTGGGTCAAATCCTTCTTCATTCCCTCACCCCGCCTTTCCGCCTCCCGTATTCTACCATGAAACCCGCCGCCCTCCAACAAAAAAATAAGTAGAAAAAAAGTACTTGCATAAGAGCCACCATAGGCTTATAATAGACGCAAATTTAAGATTTGTTCTTCGGGGCGGGGTGAAAGTCCCCACCGGCGGTAAAGTCCGCGACCCGCGCAAGCGGCTGATCTGGTGACGCAGAGCCACAGGCTTTGGCGAATTCCGGAACCGACAGTATAGTCTGGATGGTAGAAGAGGACAGTGATTCCTGTCGTATGTAAGGCCGCCCGGAGATTTTTACGGGCGGTTTTTTTCATGGGAATTTGCGGGCTGAGGGACTTTTCTTAAAAATAAATGTTAATTTATAAAGAGAAAAGGAGAAAAAAACATGGGAACAGGACTTTTACAGACAATCGGGGATAACCTGCAGTTTGTGCTGGTGTGCGCGGTGGTGATCGCCGCCATCATTGGAGCGGCGGAGCTGGTGGAGACAAAGCTGCTGAGGGAAAACATTGGGCAGGTCGGAAAGACCAGATACGTGGCTCTCTGCGGGATGTTCGGCGCGCTTGCCATGCTGCTGCATCTGTTTGACTTCTCCGTGCCCTTCCTTGCGCCCGGCTTCTACAAGCTGGATTTCAGTGAGATTCCGGTGATGGTGGGAGCCTTCTACATGGGGCCGGTGGCCGGCGTGATCATTGAGCTGGTGAAGATTCTGCTGAAGCTGGTGATCAAGGGCACCAGCACCGCCTTCGTGGGAGATCTGGCCAATTTCGTCATCGGCTGCTCCTTCGCGGTTCCGGCCGCCATCGTTTATCACATGAAAAAGTCCAAAAAGACGGCGAAGCTTGCGCTGCTCACCGGTACTCTCATCATGAGCGTATTTGGAAGCGCCTTCAACGCGATCTATCTCATACCGGCCTTTGCGAAGCTGTACGGGATGCCGCTGGAGGCCATCGTGGGGATGGGGACGGCCATCAATCCGGGCATCACCAGCGTGTGGACCCTGGCGCTGTTTGCGGTAGCGCCGCTGAATCTGTTAAAAGGTGTATTGATTTCTGTGCCGACTATGGTATTATATAAGCGAATCAGCAAGGTTTTGCATAATGCCGCGCAGGAACAGAGAGCGCCGGAGGGTCAGGCCCAGGCGTGACGGAAATGGTGTAATGAAAGTAGCGGGCTGCTGCGGATCTTAGAGATTTTGCGGCAGTCCTTTTCTGTTCCGGCAAAAATACAGAAAATGAGGTAAAATATGGGAACGATCAAGAAGATAAAGCAGGTATCTGAAAATCCTTACGTGAATCTGTATGATATGGACGTGGAGAATGAGAAGGGCCATGCGGGGAAATATTACGTGGCTTCCCGGGCAAAGAGGGTGGAGGAGCTGGAGCTGTCCACCAAGGTACAGGAGCCGGACGGCGTGATCATATACAGCCTGTACGGGGAGCGGCGGGACCGGGTGGTGCTGATCCGCCAGTACCGCTACACCATCGACAACTACATCTACGAATTTCCGGCCGGGCTGGTGGAGCCGGGGGAGGATTACCACGATTCGGCGGTGCGGGAGATGAAGGAGGAGACCGGCCTTGATTTTCATCCCGTCTCTGCGGCGGACCTGTACGGAAAGCCCTACTACACCACCATCGGAATGACCGACGAGTGCTGCGGAACCGTTTACGGCTATGCGGATGGGGAGATCAGCGCGGAAAAACAGGAGACCTCGGAGGAGATCGAGGTGGTGCTGGCAGACCGGGAGGAGGTCCGGCGGATTCTGCGGGAGGAGCGGGTGGCCATCATCTGCGCCTATATGCTGATGCACTTTCTCCATGAGGAGGAGCCCTTCGGATTTTTGAGGGAGAAGGGGGGAGCGGATGAAGGCTGAGTTTGAGATTAAGATGACCAGGAAGGCCATGTACCGGTTTCTGATGTACCATGCCTATCACAGCTTCAGCGGTATTTTCAGCATTGTGGCCGGGGCGGCCCTTCTGATCTATTATGGAATAAACCGGGGAAATGGGGGGAACACCTGGCTGTACCTCCTGTTCGGCGTCCTATTTTTGGTCTACCAGCCCTGGACCTTGTATCTGAACGCGGTGAAGCAGGTGGGGCTGAACCCTGTTTTCAAAAAGCCGCTGCTCTATCGGGTATCCCGGGAGGGCATCGAGGTGTGCCAGGAAGAAAGCGCGAACCAGATCGGCTGGGACAAAGTGCAAAAGATCCGGGAGATTGCGGGGAGCATTTTCGTCTACACCGGCAAAAAAAATGCCTTTATCTGGATCAGGAGCCAGATGGGGGATCAGGAGGAGACGGTGCGGAGGCTGATGAGGGAATGCGGCCCGAAAAACAGACCGCGGCAGAAAAAACGTGACGGAAAATGAGGGAGACCCATGAGAATAGAGACAAATTCAGAACAGGAGACCTATGAGCTGGGGCTTCGGCTGGCCCGGGAGGCCCGCCCCGGACAGGTATTTGCGCTGATCGGCGACCTGGGCACGGGAAAAACGGTGCTCGCCAAGAGCCTTGCAAAGTCGGTAAGCGGCAATTTCAAGCGGGTACAGTTTACTCCCGATCTTCTACCCTCCGACGTGACCGGCACCAGCGTGTTCAACCAGCAAGAGCTCCGATTTGAATTTAAGGAGGGTCCCGCTTTCACCAATATACTCCTTGCCGACGAGATAAACCGTGCCACGCCGCGCACCCAGTCTGCGCTGCTGGAGTGTATGGAAGAGCGACAGATAACCTCCGACGGCGAGACACGGGCGCTGCCCGCACCCTTCTTCGTCATCGCCACACAGAACCCGGTGGAGATACAGGGTACTTTCCCACTGCCCGAGGCTCAGCTCGACCGTTTTCTCGTGAAACTCTCCATGGGCTACCCCGAGGGCGATGACGCGGTAAAGCTTATCGACAGATTCATTGAGGCAAGCCCTTTGGAGGAGATTCAGCCAGTGGCGACCTGCAAGGAGATATTAGACGCCCAGCACAGCTTTTCCAAGGTGCATGTCGCTTCGCCGGTGCGTGAGTATATAGCAAAGATTGCTTCCGAGACCCGAAAGGGCACCGAGGTATCCCTTGGTGTTAGCCCGCGGGGTGTGCTGGCGATGCTGCGAATAGCGCAGGTCGCGGCCGCCATTGAAGGTCGCAGCTATGTTCTGCCCGATGACGTGAAGATGCTTGCTCCTCACGTTTTCTGCCACCGAATGATAATGCGCGGTGGCACAAGTCTCGGAGCGGAGAAGGCGTTTGAACGGATAGACGAAATACTTCGAACTGTCCCTGCCCCCACCGAGGATCCCTCTCTCACGGGCAGGATTGAGGCGTAAAATGAGCATCGTCTGGTTCATAATAATTGTCGGCGCGCTGGTGCTCATTCAGATGGAACTTTTCCACATCGCAGGGCTTCGCAATGTAGAGTACCGTCGTTTCTGGCAGAAGAACACCGTCTACGAAGGCGACAAAAACGAGATGATAGAAGTACTTGAAAATCGCAAGACTTTGCCCATTCCGTGGCTTCGTGTCGAGAGCCGCATATCCCCTTACATACGCTTTGGTCAGGAGTCGGACTACGATGTGTTTCATGAGCAATTTCACCGCAGCACCTTCTTTCTCCGGGGCTATAAGCGGATACGGCGCCGTCATGATGTTACTTGTCTTCATCGGGGCAGATATGTGCTGGACAAGGCATCACTCACTTCCGGTGACTTGTTCGGTCTGATGAACTGCTCAAAAGAAGTGGAGGGTTCGAGCGAGCTGTATGTCTACCCCCGACCCATAGACCCCATGGAGTCCCCCGAGTCACTTAAGTGGCAGGGGGACATAGCCATGAGACGGTGGATACTTCCTGACCCGATACTTGTCAGCGGTATACGTGACTATCTTCCCGGCGATCCCCAAAAAGACATACACTGGCAGGCGACGGCGCGAACCGGCAAATTGCAGGTGAAAGTGCGGGCTTTTACTGTCACACCGCGGATTCTTGTGGTTTTGAACGTACAGATAGTGGAAGTGCTGTGGGGAGCAATGGAACCGGAGCAGCAGGAGTTTATCGAAAATGGAGTGCGCGTTGCGGCGCACCTCGTCACGTGGGCACTGGAGAACGGCATGGAGTGTGGGCTGTGGTGCAACGGTCGCAAGTCGGATGACGAACGAGATTCGACCATAGAAGTCTCCCCCGCCGGCTCTCGGGCGCAGCTCGACTACATTATGCAGGCTCTGTGCAAGATGCAAATAGTGTGCAACGCCAACTTCACCACATATTTGGACACATTGGCGTCGTCCGACGTAGAGGGACTGGACATTGTGATCATTTCAGCATACGACTCTCCTGCAATTCAGTCGCGGATGGAAGCTCTCCGAAACCTCAGCTGTAGCGTACAGATGATACCTATATTCGAAAGCAAGCCGGAGCGTAAGGAGGCGGACACCGATGTCGAAGAAGCGGCGGCTGTTTAACGAAGTTTTCAATGCGGCGATGTCCGCGCTCATCCTCCTCCCCGCCTTGGTCGTTATTCAAAAGGTCTTTCTTTCCGAGCTCACTTCATGGTTGGGAGTACTTTTTCTCTGTCCATCCGCTATCTGCTATCCCGCGGGGCGACTGCTGCGTAACAGGGATAAGCAGTTGGCGCTGACACTCGGCGTTGTTATAGCGGCAGCGTGTGTACTGCCTGCAATTATCGTTTTCGCAGGTAAGGTTTCTGTCCTGTCGACCCTCTTCACACTTCTCTGCGGAATTGGCTGTGGAATAGCTTTGTTTCTTATCCCCTTCATCTCCGGGTCAAACCTAGCCAGCGGCAAATGCTATGTTGCGGGACTGATACTCTATGTGCTCGCCATCGCCATTGGAGGCGACACAAGTTATTCGGTGGCGCTAAATACCTGCGCGGTGGTACTGCTGATATGTGGGTTGTTCGTGTTCAATCTGGAGGGACTTCGCAACGCCACAAGCTCCGGCGGAGGCAGGGCGCGATACACAAAAGGCATGCGCCGCAACAACTTTATCATCATCGGTATATTTGTCGTACTTGCACTTTTGCTTGCAAATATCCGCGCCATAAAGGACGGAGCGGTTGCCGCAGGAATGTTGGTCGTAAACGGAATATTATACTTTCTGAAGTATTCCGCCGACCTAAACGGCGTGCCCTCCGGGGAAGGTACCGATGAGGGCAGTGGGAGCATGGATATGTCCGGTCTGGGTGCGGAAGCCCACGTCGCGGGTCCGCTGGAGCAAATTTTCTGGAAGGTTCTTCTTTATGCCATAATCGCTCGGATAATCGTGGTGGTCTGTCTGCTGCTGTACAAGCTTATACGCAAGCTGCTTGCACGGTTCAGCGGGCTGCTGGACAGGCTAATGGGACGCCTGTCCCCGCAAAATGAGGATTATATCGACGAAACAGAGGACTTGGATGGTGAGAAAGAGAAGCGTACGCCTTTTTTGGGGCGTCTTCGTGCACGGTTCGCGCGAAGGGCAAAATTTAGCGACATGGAAACCAATCGAGCCCGAGTGCGCTTCGCCATGCGTGAGTTTCTGCGAAAAAATCCCGGTTCGTCCCGCTTTGCCACGCCAAATGAGTTGCACGACGAGCTTGAACAAGCTGCAGGAGGCGATTTTTCGGAAATATACAATCGGGCCCGATATTCCACCGATGAACCGTCTGCCGAGGACGCAGAAGTAGCAAGGAGGCTTGCGGACAGTCGATAAGGTGTGCAAAAGAGGGGCGAAGTTGTTTCCTGCTTGGTCTAAAGGAAGTATTTTATGTAAGATGTGGTGCAGTCCTGAAAGGGGCTGCGCCACTTCTTTCTGTCAGGCGGTGAGCCGGACAACCTTGGTGGGGTCTTTGTGCTGTGCTTGTATGGCTTCCATGATACGGAGGATTTCCTTTTCATCGGGGATAC
>CAZGRM010000021.1:0-27584 GCA_964528295.1 uncultured Lachnospiraceae bacterium | reverse complement strand
TCCCCCCGGCTCAGCTCCAGGCCGCCCTGGGTCAGTACGGTGTCATAGCCCTGGGGCAGCCGCTGGATAAATGCGTCGGCCCCGGCGGTGCGGGCGGCGGCCTGGATCTCCTTTAGCTCCGTGTGCTCCCGGCCGTAGCAGATATTGTCCCGGATGGACTGGGCAAAGAGGGCGGTGTCCTGGAGCACCACGCCAAAGGAGCGGCGCAGGTCCTCCATCCGGTACTCCCGCAGATCCCGCCCGTCCAGCAGGATGCTTCCGCCCGTCACATCGTAGAACCGGGTCAGCAGATTGATGATGGTGGTTTTCCCGGCACCGGTGGAGCCCACGATGGCCGTCTTCGTCCCGGCGGGAATCTTCAGGGAAATCCCCTTCAGAATCGGCTGCTCCGGGTCGTAGCCGAACCGGACGTCCCTCAGCTCGATCTCGCCTCTCGGATGCTCCAGAGGCATCGCGTCCGGCGCGTCCTCCGGCTCCGGCTTCTCATCGATGATATCCAGGATCCGCTCCGCCCCCGCCACCGCGGTCTGGAAATTATTGTAGATATTGGCGATATCCACGAAGGGCCGGGAAAACTGGCGGACGTAGAGCAGGAAGCTGGAGATCATCCCCACGGTGAGGATCCCCCGGACGGTCAGGATGCCGCTGATGATGGAGATGGCCACGAAGCTCAGATTGTTGATGATGTTGGTCAGGGGCATGAGGTAGCCGGACCAGATCAGGGCCTGGGTGGCGGTCCTTCGCAGCTCCTCGTTGCTGGCCTCAAACTCCTCGATCACCTGCTCCTCCCGGCAGAAGGCCTTGACCACGGCCTCGCCGGAGATGGTCTCCTCGATCTGGCCGTTCAGCCGGCCCAGGATGACCTGCTGGGCGGTAAAAAGCTTCCTGGTGTGGGAGGTGACGGTCTTGGTCAGCAGAAAAATCAGTCCCACACCCACCAGGGATACCACCGTCAGGATGGGGCTCAGGGAGATCATGATGCAGAACACGCCCACGATGGTAAAGAGGTAGGTCAGCAGCTGGGTCATGGAGTTGGAGATGGTGGTGCTGATATTGTCCACGTCGTTGGTCAGCCGGCTCATCAGCTCCCCGTGCTGCCTCTTGTCAAAGAAAGCGAGGGGCAGCTTTTTCATGGAGGAAAACAGGGTGGTCCGGATCCGGTGGATCATTTTCTGCCCCACCGTGGCCATGAGAAATTGCTGCAAAAAGCGCACCAGCCAGTCTCCCAGATACAGCCCGCCCAAAATCAGCAGGATGGCCGTCAGGGGTTCGCCCCCGTCCACCGCGTTGATGGCCCGGCCGATGACCAGGGGGGAGAGGATGGCCGAGGCGGAGGCCAGGGCGGAAAACAGCAGCACCCACCCCAGCCCCTTTCGGCTGCCGCTGGTCAGCTTCCAGAGACGCAGCAGGGTGCCCTTTAGGTCCCGGGGCTTTACGGCGGGCTGGCGTATGCCGCCCCGGGGGCCGCCCAGACCGGTGGGCGGCGGAGTCACATGAATATTAGCCATTGGTGTTTCCTCCAATCTGAGAATAATAGATCGCCTGGTAGGCGGGGCAGGAGGCCATCAGCTCCTCGTGGGTGCCAAAGCCCCGGGTCACGCCGTCCTCCAGGCAGAGGATCCGGCTGGCCCGGCGGACGGTGGAGACGCGCTGGCTGATCAGCAGCACCGTCACCTCACTCAGGTGGCTGCGGAGGCCGGAGAGCACGGCGGCCTCCGTCTCCGCGTCCAGAGCGCTGGTGCAGTCGTCCAGGATCAGGATCTTGGGGGTGCGCGCCAGAGCCCGGGCCAGGGAGAGGCGCTGCTTCTGGCCGCCGGACAGGTTTACGCCGCCCTGGCCCAGCAGGGTATCGTAGCCCTGCTCCGTCCGGCGGATGAAGGAGTCGGCGCAGGCGATCCGGGCCGCCGTCCGCAGCTCCTCCTCGCTGGCGTCCTTCCTGCCCCAGCTCAGGTTTTCCCGGATGGTGCCGGAAAAGAGCAGCGCCTTCTGGGGCACCACGGCCACGGCCTGGCGGAGGGCCTTCTCATCCAGCTCTGTCACGTCTGCGCCGTCGATCCGGATACTTCCGGCGGTGGCGTCGTAGAACCGGGGCACCAGATTGACCAGGGTGCTTTTGCCGGAGCCGGTGGGACCGATGATCCCGATGGTCTCCCCCGGCCGGGCGGAAAAGCTAATGTGGCTCAGAGCGTCCTTTCCGGTGCCGGCGTAGGCGAAGGACACGTCGTCAAACACCACCTCCCCCTTCCAATCGGGGGAAGCCGGACAGGCGGGGGACTGCTGGGCGGGCTTTTCCTCCAGCACCTCGCTGATCCGCTCCGAGGAGGCGATGGCCCGCACGGCGGTGTTCAGAATATTGGAGATCATCCCCATGGCGAACAGGATCTGGGTCATGTAATTGACCGAGGCCATCAGGCGGCCGATTTCGGCGCTGCTCTGATTCTGGGAGACCCAAAGCAGCACCACGATGCCGAAGTTCACCGTCAGATTGATGAGGGGAGCGAAGACGGCCATGACCCGCAAGGCGGAGGTGTTGGCGTCCGCCAGCCGGAGAGAGGCGGTCTCAAATTTCTCCGTCTCCTCCGCCTCCGCCCGGAAGGCCTTGACCACCCGGATGGAGGAGAGAAATTCCCGGCTGACATTGTTCAGCTGATCCAGCCTTCGCTGCATCACGCCGAAGCGGGGGTAGCCCAGCCTCATATTGGCGATGACCAGGGAGAAGGTGATCAGCAGCAGAACGACCAGCATGGGGATCTGCTTCGGGGTCTGGACAATGACCAGCACGATGGCCCCGACGCAGGTGATGGGAGCCTTTACCATGATGCGCATACAGCCGTTGATGAAATCCTGGATCTG
This sequence comes from uncultured Lachnospiraceae bacterium, assembly GCA_964528295.1. Lineage (GTDB taxonomy): Bacteria > Bacillota > Clostridia > Lachnospirales > Lachnospiraceae > Choladousia. Next base: position 24,731 of record CAZGRM010000021.1, on the reverse strand, counting down.
GGTCACGTCATTGGTGATCCGGGTGATGATGGAGGCGGGCTGCAGGTGGTCGATATTTTCCAGGGAAAGGGTCTGGACCTTTCGGAACAGATCCGAGCGCAGCTCCCGGCCGATGAGCTGGGAGGTGCGGCTGGCGTAGATATTCCGCATGACGGCGCCCAGGGCTCCGGTCAGCGCGATGCCCAGCATGACGGCGCCGTAGGACATGATCCGGCGGATATCCATGTTTTTCACCCCGTCGTCCACGATGTAGGACATGAAGGTGGGCTGCAGGAGATCGGCCATGGTCTCGATGGTAAGAAAAAAGATGGCTGTGAAAAATAGTCTCAGATGGCGGCGGATGTATCGCAGCATCAGTTTCATTTTTGCTTTCCCTCACTTTCCGCGATAAAGTCATCCCAGGCGGGCAGCAGCGTCCGGAGCATCCGGGCCAGCTCCTGCTTTTCCTCCTGGCTTAAGGGGGCGAACATGGCCTCCGCCCGGAGGCTTCTGTAACGGAGAGCCTCCGCGGCGGCCTCGCGGCCAAGCGTTGTCAGCGTCACGTCCACGTTGCGCCGGTCCTGCTCATTTCTGGAACGGGTGATATATCCGGCCCGCTCCATGTTTTCCAATTGTTCGCTGAGGGTGGCGGACCGGCGGCCGGTGACGTCGATCAGCTCCCTCTGGGTCATGACGCCCTTCTGGGACAGCAGCCCCAGCAGCCGTCCCTGCCCGTGAAATTTGCCGCTGGCGTAGAGCCGGTGGCTGCACTCATAAAACAGGCCCAGCAGAGTGGTATCCTCTATTTTTTCCATTGATGGTTCCTCCTCTCAATCATTAGTACCCTTATGATTATAGGACTGTCGGAAGAAAAACGCAAGGGGCCTAATGAAAAAACAGGAAAAAAATAGAATTGACAGGAGAGAGCCAGCCGTGTTAGAGTAGATTCGATACAGATATCAAATGTGTGAGGTAGGATGATGTGCTGGAAAATGACAAATCTTCAGCTGAAAAAAGGCGGCATTTTTTCCCCTGACGGGGATAGTGCGCCCATTTTCAGGCAGATTTGCGGTGTATAGCCACATCATCCGGCAAATCAAAGAAAATTGGTCCATTATCTTCTTAACGGCTTTCTATAAAATAGTTAAGGAGATTTTTTTATGTTTCAGATCAAAAAACAAATAGCTACATTATATTTAGCGTCTGTGCTTGGCAATTTATCCCTGACCGGCGCCTGGGTGGCGATCCTGGCGGCCAGGGGCTACGGTCTGGTAGAAATCGGCTTCGCGGAGACCGTATTTCACATCACGAGTCTGATCTTTGAGATTCCCTCCGGCGCGCTGGCCGATGTGTTTGGAAGAAAAAAGATGATGATGGTCAGCAGCGTCATGAAGATCATCGGAAATATCATCATGATTGCCTCCCGGGATCTGTTCATGGTATGCGGGGCCCTTGGGTTTTATGCCCTGAGCTACAACTTCGCGTCGGGCTCAGACGACGCGCTGGCCTATGATTCCCTGAAAATGGCGGGGCGGGAGAAGGAGTATGAGGCCTATGCCTCCCGCCAGATGATGATCTACCGCCTGTGCGGCGGTCTGTCCACGCTGTGCGCCGGGTTCGCGCTGTTCCTCGGATACCGGGCAGCCTACGGCGCGGATCTCCTGATGGGCGCTGTTCAGATCCGGGTCCTCACATCCCTGTATGAGGTGGAGGTCCGGGACGGCGGCGAAGGGGCCGGGATCGGCTCCGCGGGCAGGGCAGGGTTCGGCTTTTTGGGACGGGCTTTGACGGGATGCTTTGCGGAGAGTTTTTCCTTTTTGAAAACGGCCAGGCGGGCCCTGGCCTTGATGTTCTGCAATTCCCTGGTGGGCGCCGTCGATATCCTGCTGCTGTTTTTTCTCCAGGCAAAGCTGCCAAAGGCGGATATGCCGGGGTGGGCCCTGGGATTTGCCCTGTTTTTCATGGAGCTGGGAGGCGTCCTGGGAGCGAAGCTCATACTGAAATGCGGCGCGCTTCGGTATCGGACCATTTTTGCCCTGGGAGCGGCCCTGGTCCTGGGGGGAGTGGCGGCGGAGCACTCCGGGCAGTATCTTGTCATGACGGCGGGGGGCTTTCTCGCCGCCCTTGGCGACGACGCCCTCCAGGTGCGGACCAACGCCCTTCTCCAGGAGATGTTTCCCTCAGAGCAGCGGGCCACGCTGATTTCCATCGAGTCCTTTACCTTCTCCGCGGTGATGATTGTGCTGTCGCCTCTGGCGGGGGTACTGTTTTCCCGCTGGTAGGCGAAAGGGGGGCGAAAGCCCCCCTGATCTTCTTTGTTAAGCCTCTGGCTTCACATCCAGGCCGAACTCCTCCGGCATAAACCGGGGACACACGTTTTCCGAGGTGCAGATCACCGAGGCCGCCAGCCGGGTGCCGATCTCACAGGACTCCCGCAGGCTTTTGCCGTAGGTCAGACCGATGGCCACCCCGGAAAAGAAGGCGTCCCCGGCCCCCGTGGTATCCTTGACCTCCACCCTTTGGGCCGGGAAGAAGCCGCTTTCTCCCCCGGCGTCCGCATAGACGGAGCCGGCGCCGCCCATCGTCACCACCATGCGCCGAATCTGGGCCTGCCGGATCTTTTCCGTCAGGATCTCCGTCATCTCCCGGGGATTTTTTTCCGAATAGTTCTCGGAAAACAGAATGCCCGCCTCCTGCTGGTTGCACACAAAGCATTCCACTCGTCTCAGAAAGTCCCTCCGCTCTACGGCAATGCTCATGTTGGAAACCACCGCGTACACCGGTTTTTTGTATTGCTCGGCCAGCTGGAAAATTTTCTTCACCGATTCCTTCTCCATGTCGATCTCCAGGACAATGCTGTCGGCGTCCCGGAAAATCTCATCCCCGTATTCCTCCAGCACGTTCAGGATGGGCAGAAGGTCCGGCCGCTTGGAAACGGCGGCGTACACGTCTCCGTTGTTGTCGAAGATGGCCAGCCAGGTGCCCATGCCGTCGGGCATCCTTCGGATATATTTCGTGTTTACCTTGTGATTTTGCAGCTTTCGGATCACATCCTCCCCGATGCCGGTGTCGTCCACCAGACTGACAAAGGTAGGCCGCAGCTCCACGTTGGCGATATTTTCCGCCACATTCCGGCTGACGCCGCCGTGTACCTGCTCCACCCGTCCCACATTTCTTCCCCTTGGAATATAAGTATCCAGAGGATACCCCTTAATATCCACAAACACTGCTCCAAATACGACAATCCCCATATCCCTTTCTCCTTTGCGCTCTTTTCCGGCCGCGGGTATCCGCCGGTTTTTCTACTTGTATTATAATCAGTGGAGAGGAAACAGGCAACCAAAATCGTCTCGCCTGTCCCGGGCAAAAAAGCATCCGGGGAGTTGACAAATGCTTTTGTTTCTATTACTATTCTTGTCATAAGTAGTTAGAGAATCCTAACTAGAAAGAAGGGGAAACGTATGTTGGCGGAATTTAAAAATGTGGTGAAAACCTATGGAACGGGAGATGGCCTGCTGCGGGCGGTGGACGGGATCAGCTTCTCCATTGAGGAGGGGGAATTTGTGGTGATTCTGGGACAGTCAGGGGCGGGAAAGTCCACGGTGCTGAATCTGCTGGGCGGGATGGATGTGCCCACGGAGGGCCAGGTCATCGTGGACGGCCAAAGGGTATCCGAAATGAATGACAAGGCCCTGGGAAAATACCGGGCGGATGTGATCGGCTTTGTGTTTCAGTTTTACAATCTGATCCCCAGCCTGACCGCCTATGAGAATATCGCGCTGACAAAAAGCATTGTGAAGAATGCCAGGGACGCGGGGGAGCTGCTGGAGCTGGTGGGGCTTTCCCACTGCAGGGATAAGTTCCCCTCCCAGATGAGCGGCGGGGAGCAGCAGCGGGTGTCCATCGCCCGGGCCCTCGCGAAGAACCCGAAGATCCTCCTGGGGGATGAGCCCACCGGAGCCCTGGACTCAGAGACCGGCATCGCGGTGCTGGAGCTTTTGCAAAGGCTGTGCCGGGAGGAGGGACGGACGGTGGTCCTGGTGACCCACAATTCGGATATCGCCAGGTGCGCGGACCGGGTGATCCGCATGCGAAACGGCAAGATCCGGGAGATCACCGTGAATGAAAATCCCCTGCCGGTGAAGGAGGTGGAGTGGTGATGCTGATCCGAAAAATGCTGCGGGAGATGAGGCGGGAGTGGGGCCAGGCGATCTCCGTTTTTTTGCTGGCCTTCCTGGCGGTGGCCATGTACTGTACGTTTGCGGGCCACGTGCTTTCCCAGCACAGGGCCAGGGCGGCGTACCACGATGCCTGCCGCCTGTCGGATCTCTGGGTGTACGGGGAGGGCTTTGACCAGGAGCAGCTGGAGGCGGTGCGGGGCCTTGATTTCGTGGAGGCCGCCCAGCTTCGAACCTCCGTCACCGGGTCGGCGCCGGACTGCGACGGGGCCCAGGTGGATATTTATCTGGAGCGGGAAAATCTGGTGAACCAGCCCTACTATATAGAGGGGGAGGAGTTTGACCCCTCGGATCAGGAGGGACTGTGGCTGACCAACGCCTTCGCCCAGCGCCGGGGGATCCAGGTGGGGGATGAATTTACGGTAGAGTACAACGGGGTCACGTTTACCCGGACGGTGCGGGGGCTGATCGAGAGCGCGGAGTACGAATTCCGCCAGGCGGACGGGGACGCGGATATGTATCTGGAAAATATTGCCTTTGTCTATATGTCCTATGACGCCTTTCCGGTCCGGGAGTATGTGACCCACCTGATCCGGCAGGAAAAGCTGACCTGGGAGACCATCGCCGAAAACGGGGAGGCGCTGGGAGACGCCGGGGATGTTCTGGAGCTTTTGGGGGAGGCCTCCCCGGAGCTTAGCAGGGAGCTTCTGCTTCTGGCGGTGAACGGGATGGAGGAGGAGCGGCTGGCCTCCCTGATGCCCTACACGGAGCTGATCATCCGCACCGCGGACGGCGGCGGTCTTGCCTGGGAGACGGAGGTGGACCAGGCGCTGGAGTCCGATTACGCGGTGATGCTGGACGCCTCCTCGATCCAGGGGATCGCCAGACTGGACAGTGAGCTGTCCCAGCACGAGGTCTTCTCCTATGTGGGGATTATCATCTTCGCCGGAATCGCCATCCTGGTCATCTCCACCTCCGCGACCCGGATGGTGGAGAGCCAGCGAACCCAGATCGGTACCATGAACGCCCTGGGGATGAGATGGTACAAGGTCATGTTCCACTATATCAGCGGCACGCTGTTTCTCTCCCTGGCGGGAGCCGCCGCGGGGGCTTTGGTGGGAGGCTTTGTCCTGAGTCCGCTGATGATCTCCCTGTTTGCGCAGTGGTACATTGTGCCGGGGCTGAAGGTATATTTTGATATCAGCTATGTGCTCATCGGGCTGGCGGTGACGGCGGCCTGCGGGCTGTCCTCCTATCTGAGCTGCTGCGGGATTCTCAGGATCCGCCCGGCCCAGGCCCTCCGGCCGGCGCCGCCGAAAAACGGGAAGCACTGTATCTTTGAGCGGCTGCCCTTCTGGGACCGGCTGAGCTTTTCCATGCAGTACAACCTGCGGGATATCTCCAGAGCGAAGCTCCGGGCCGGCATGTGTGTGCTGGGGACCGCCGTGGGGATGCTGCTGATGGTCTACGGCGTGGGCTGCGGCCAGCTGGTGGACGAGATGCTAAAGGTGTCGTTCACGGTCCAGTCGGGAGAATGGCAGATGAAGCTGTCGGAGGACGCCTCCCTCTCGGAGCTGGACAAGCTCTCCGACTCCCTCCGGGGCGAGCTAATGATGACCAGCGCCGTGGAGGTGGCAAAGGAGGAGAACACTACGGCGGCCCGGAGACAGACTGGGACGCTGCTGGTGCTGGAGGGGAAGGGCTTTTACAATCTGCTGGACGAGGATCAGAGGCTCCTGACTCTGGAGCCCGGCAGTATCGGGATCAGCAGAAAAATGGCCGAGGAGCAGGGGATCCGGGCCGGAGATGAGATTTACTGGCACCTGTACACCAAAAATGAGTGGCACAAGTCCCGGGTGGGCCTGATCTACCAGAGCTCTGAGACGCAGGGCATCGCCTGCCTTCGGGAGGATCTGGAGGCGGCCGGGGAGACCTTCACCCCCACCTGGATGTTTACCGATGAGGACCCCTCCGCCTTTGCGGGGGAGAGCCAGGTGGTGTCCGTCAGCAGCAGGGAGGAGCTGGCCGCCGCCTTCCGAAAGAGCATGGAGGTGGTCAGCCTGATGGTGTGGATGATGCTGCTCTTTGCGGTGGTGTTGATCCTTGTGGTGCTGTACAATTCCGGCAATTTGTCCTTCCACGAGAGAATCCGGGAATTTGCCACCCTGAAGGTGCTGGGAATGCAGTCGGACCGAATCCGGGGAATCCTGAGCGTCCAGAATTTCTGGCTGTCCCTCGTCGGTGTCCTGGTGGGAGCTCCCTTCGGCAATCTAAGCTTCAATGTGATGATGAACGCCAACGGGGACAATTTTGACTATAATATTTCGCTGCCCCTGTGGTGCTACGTCGCGGCAGCCCTCCTGGTGCTGGCGGTGTCCGTGCTGATCAGCTTCCTGTTCTCAAAACGGATCCGGAGGCTGGATATGGTGGAGGTGCTGAAGGGGGTAGAGTAGAAGAAAAAGCCTTGCTTTTTTCCCTCCCATGCCGTATACTCATCCTGTCCGCGTCAGAGCGGCGTAGCTTCCGAATATGGAATTGACAGTTCGAGACCATCCTGTCATTAAACAAAACTAGGGACAACTGTGTAACAAATTAAGTTGTTGTGATCTATTTGGAGGTGAACGAATATGGTGAATAAAGATATGAGCAGAGTGCAGAAGCTGACGCTTTCTGCCATGGTGATCGCACTGTATGTGATAGTGCTTTACTTTACTCAGAGCTTTTCCTTCGGGGCATATCAGATCCGGATCGCTACGGCGCTGTATGCTCTTTCCTACCTGTTTCCGTTCCTGGTTTTACCCCTTGGTCTCGCAAATTTCATAGCCAATACACTGTTCGGAGGCCTGGGCCTTCTGGACATGTTCGGAGGCTGCCTGGTGGGCATCGTGACCACCGCCCTGATTGTAGGCATCCGCAGGATGCGCTGGAACCGCTGGCTGATGGTGATCCCCATCGTGGTGGTGCCGGGGATGGGCGTGGCTACCTGGCTTGCCTACCTGCTGAAGCTGCCCTATCTGCCCCTGGCGGGAAGTCTCTGCGTGGGACAGGCCATCCCGGCCATCTGCGGAGTGCTGCTGGTGCGGGTGTTGGAGCGGGTGACCGGAAGCGTGACGGTGCGGACAAAGGAGGCGTAGGACAGATCAGAAGGGAGAATCGATATGCAGGGAAGAACGAATGAAGAATTGAAGGATGTGACGCTTCTGGGAAACCAGAAAACGAAATACCAGATGGATTACGTGCCGGAGGTGCTGGAGACCTTCCCCAATAAGCACCCGGACAACGACTACTTTGTGAAATTTAACTGCCCGGAGTTTACCAGCCTCTGCCCCAAGACGGGGCAGCCGGATTTTGCCACCATCTATATCTCCTATGTGCCGGGGCCCAGGATGGTGGAGAGCAAATCCCTGAAGCTGTATCTTTTCAGCTTCCGCAATCACGGGGACTTCCATGAGGACTGCGTGAACATCATCATGAAGGACCTGATCCGGCTGATGGATCCCAAGTACATCGAGGTGTGGGGAAAATTCACGCCCCGGGGCGGGATCTCCATCGATCCCTACTGTAATTACGGGAAGCCCGGCACCTGCTGGGAGCAGGTGGCCTTTGACCGGCTGACCCGCCATGATATGTATCCGGAGAAGGTGGACAACCGTTAAAGAAAACGGATGTGGAAAATTACTGTAAAAGGGAGAGGGGGCCCGGCTTTCGGGCCCTTTTTCCGTTCGGGGGGATTCCCTGCCCGCGGGAATCACCCGCAAGTCTTGTAGCAGGAGGAAAAAAATGAGCGAAAAAGCAATGGTATTATTCAGCGGCGGGGTGGACAGCGCCACCTGCCTGGGGCTGGCCATCGAGCGGTTCGGGAAGGAAAATGTGATTCCCCTCTCCATCGTCTACGGCCAGAAGCACGAGAAGGAGGTGGAGGCGGCCCGCAGGGTGCTGGAGTATTACGGCCTGGAGGGGATGGAGCTGAACCTCACTCCCATTTTTGCCTACAGTGACTGCTCCCTGCTGTCCCACTCCGACCAGGAGATTCCCCGGGAGTCCTACGCCAGCCAGCTGGAGAAGCGAAAGGGCGCCCCTGTGACCACCTACGTGCCCTTCCGCAACGGTCTGTTCCTGGCCTCCGCGGCCAGCATGGCCCTCTCCCTGGGCTGCTCCCGCGTTTATTACGGAGCCCACCGGGATGACGCGGCGGGAAACGCCTACCCCGACTGCAGTCAGGCCTTCCTGAAAAGTATGGATGAGGCCGTGTACGAGGGAAGCGGCCGGGCCCTGAGAATCGAGGCCCCCTTTATCAACAGCAATAAGGCCCAGGTGGTGAAGGAGGGCCTTCGCCTCCAGGTCCCCTATGAGCTGACCTGGAGCTGCTACGAGGGCGGCGACCGCCCCTGCGGCCGCTGCGGCACCTGCATCGACCGGCAAAAGGCCTTCGCGGCCAACGGTGTGGCGGACCCGGCTTTGAAGGGGGAATGAGCCGGGGAGGACAGATCTGTGCCTGGATTGACAGGACAAAGAGCTCCTTGTCTGGTAGGATAGAGCTACAGAGAGCGGAAAGGCGGAGAAAGTGATGGAGTGGCTGAATGTGATTCGGGGAACGATTGCTTATGTGGAGGCTCATCTTCTGGAGGAACAGACTCCGGAGGATGTGGCGAGAGCGATGGGGGTGTCCTCCTTCTATCTGCAAAAGGGCTTTAAAATTATGACGGATTATTCTCTGTCGGAGTATGTCAGGAACCGCAGGCTGTATCTGGCGGCTCTGGATGTGCTGGGAGGCAGGGAACGGATCATTGATCTGGCCTACCGCTACGGGTACGAGACGCCGGAGAGCTTCACGAAGGCCTTTGTCCGGTTTCACGGAGTTTCTCCCATGCGGCTCAAGAAGGAGCCGGCGAAAATCAAGGTCTTTCTGCCTCTGAAAATCAAGGTGACCATACAAGGAGGAAATGAAATGGACTATGTAGTGGAAAAAATGAAGGGCTTTCAGGTGATCGGTTTTTCGAGAGAGTTTTCTTTTGAGACCTCCTATCGGGAGATTCCCGAGTTTTGGGATGAGTTTTGCAGGGATTATATGACTCCCCTGCGGGCAAAGGGGAAGCCGGAGGGCCTGCTGGAGGAGACGATCCGGGGCTGCCAGGTGGGGATGTACGGTGTGTGCGTCGACGATCTGGGAGTGGAGGGAAGATTCCGGTACATGATCGCCGGGAGCTATGAGTCGGGGGCGGTGCCGGAGGGCATGACGGTGTATGAGTTTCCGGACATGGAGTGGGCGAAATTCTCCTGCAAGGGGCCCATGCCGGGAGCGCTTCAGTCCGTCAACACAAAAATATTCCAGGAGTGGCTGCCGGGAAACACGGAGTATGAGATTGCCATGGGAGCCAATATCGAGTGGTACAGCCGCGAGGGCAATACCTGGGACGCGGATTATGAGAGCGCCATCTGGATTCCGGTGAGGCGGCGCGGATAAACGAGGGTTACTGTTCTTATGCCGGCCAGCGCGAGGTCTGGCCGGCGCGCGGACAGGATCCTCTTTTTTTGTGGGACGGAGAGCCAGGAAGGTGTTGAGATTTTTTCCGCGATAAGATATAATGACTCAAAAATAAGGAAAGGGGAAACAAAATGGCAGCGCATTTTTCTTATAAAAGGGAAACCGCGATCGTGGAGACCACCCAGGGAAGGGTCAGGGGATATGAGTACGGAGGAATCGAGATTTTTAAGGGAATTCCTTACGCGAAAGCCAGGCGGTTCCGGGCTCCGGAGCCGGTGGATTCCTGGGAGGGGATTCTGGACGCCACCAGCTACGGCTACGTTTGCCCGCTGCTTTCCATGGAAAAACCGAACGGGGAGCTGCTGGTGCCTCACCGCTACTGGGTCATGAATGAGGACTGTCAGAATCTTAACATCTGGACCCCGGCCTGCGATCAGGAGAGGCGGCCGGTGATGGTATGGCTCCACGGCGGCGGATACGAGGCGGGTTCCGCCATCGAGCAGGTGGCCTATGAGGGGGAAAATATGTGCCGGGAGGGGCAGGTGGTGGTGGTTTCCATCAATCACCGCCTGAATATCCTGGGATATTTTGATCTGTCCGATTTCGGGGCGGAGTACGAAAATTCGGGAAACGCAGGGACGGATGACATCATCGCGGCGCTTGGATGGATTCGGGACAATATTGAGCGTTTCGGGGGAGACCCGGGAAATGTGACGGTGTTCGGCCAGTCCGGCGGCGGAGCGAAGGTGACCACCCTTCTCCAGTCTCCGGCGGCGGACGGCCTCTTTGCCAAGGGGATCAACATGAGCGGAGTGATCGATCTGCTTCCGGACGGCGTGGGCAGCGGAAGGGATCTGGCTGAGGCCGTCATGGCGGAGCTTGGCGCGGAGACGGTGAGGGAGCTGGAGGAGGCGCCCTACGGCCATCTGGCGGCCGCCTACCGGAAGGTGAAGCCGGTTCTGGCGGCGGAGGGAAAATACGTGGGCTGCGTGCCTCATCCCAACGCCCACTATGCCGGAGATCCGGCCCGGGTGGGCTTTCGGAGGGAGAGCGCCGGGGTCCCGCTGATGGTGGGCTCCGTGTTCGGAGAATTTACCTCCTTCGCGCCGGACCAGTACGACAGAAACCGCATGACGGAGGAGGAGCAGATCGGGCTTCTGGAGAAGGAGCTGGGGGCGGAGACGGCCCGGGAGCTGATCCCGGTATTCCGGCGGACCTATCCCCGGCGTCCGGTGGTGGACCTCCTGAAGCTGGACTACATCTTCCGGCTGCCGGAGCAGACCTACACCAGGCTGCGGGCGGCGCTGAATCAGGACACCTATGTGTATTTGTTTGATTATGATTTTACGGTGGACGGAGGGAGAACGCCCTGGCACTGCGCGGACATTCCCTATTTCTTCCACAATACCGAGCTGGTTCCGGTGACCCAGGAGGAGGGGGTGACGGAGAGGCTGGAGAAGGAAATCTTTGACGCCGTCATGGCCTTTGCCAGGACCGGCTGCCCGGAGCATCCCCTGATCCCCAGGTGGCCCTCCAGCACTCCCAAGGAGGAGCAGGTGATGGTGTTCGGGAAAAGGACAGAGCTTCGCTGCAATTACGACCATGAGCTGGTGCCTCTCGCGGCGGAAAAAATGATTCCTGTTATGGAACGGAAAATGAAAAAGATGATGGAGAATATTCAGCATTGAGGCTGGATGTGAAGCGAAAAACGTATGAAGGACAAATATCAAAAGACCATTTACGCCTGCTTTGTGGGGTATGTTGTGCAGGCTATTATCAACAATTTCGCACCCCTGTTGTTTCTGACCTTTCACAGCAGCTACGGGATTTCCCTGGAGAAAATCACGCTGCTGGTCACCTTTAACTTTGGCCTGCAGCTTCTGGTGGACCTGGCCGCCGTGGGATTTGTGGACAAGATCGGCTACCGGGCCTCCATGGTGATCGCCCACGGGACGGCGGCCGCCGGGTTGATTCTGCTGACCATTCTGCCGGAGGCTCTGGGGGATCCCTTCCTGGGGCTTTTGATCTCGGTGATGGTGTACGCCGTGGGCGGCGGCCTGCTGGAGGTGCTGGTGAGCCCCGTGATGGAGGCCTGCCCCACAGAAAATAAGGAAAAGGCCATGAGCCTTCTCCACTCCTTTTACTGCTGGGGCCATGTGGGAGTGGTGCTGATCTCCACGCTCTTCTTTCAGACGGCGGGCATCGGAAACTGGAAGGCGCTGGCTCTGGTCTGGGCGGTGGTCCCCATCCTGAACGGGCTGGTATTCACCCGGGTCCCCATTGCCTCTCTGGTGGAGGAGGGGGAGAGGGGACTCTCCATGAAGGAGCTGTTTTGCTCCAGAATCTTCTGGATCCTTCTGCTGATGATGGTATGCTCCGGCGCCAGTGAGCAGGCGGTGAGCCAGTGGGCCTCCGCTCTGGCGGAGAAGGGGCTGGGCGTCAGCAAGGCCATGGGAGACCTGGCGGGTCCCATGATGTTCGCGGTGCTGATGGGCAGCTCCAGGGCCCTCTACGGAAAGTTCGGGGATCGGATCGATCTGGAGCGATTTATGGCGGCCAGCGGAGCGCTGTGCGTGCTGTCCTATCTGATCATCGCCTTTATTCCCGTCCCGGCGCTGGGGCTGGTGGGCTGTGCCCTCTGCGGCCTGTCGGTGGGAATTATGTGGCCCGGGACCTTCAGCATGGCCTCAGCCTCCATCCGGCGGGGCGGCACGGCCATGTTCGCCCTGCTGGCTCTGGCGGGCGACGTGGGCTGCATGTCCGGCCCCACCCTCTCCGGCACGGTGTCTGGCGCCTGCGGAGACAATCTGCGGCTGGGGATCCTGGCCGCCGTGATATTTCCCATCCTGCTGCTTTTGTCCCTGCTGCTGAGGAGACGAGCGCAGGGCGGCGGAAGGTAAGGCGGGAGAAGAACGGCATTCTGGCCCCGGGCCGGAAGGCAAGCCGGGGAAGAGCGGCGTCCTGGTTCCGGGCGGAGGGTAAGCGCCCCGGTCCCGGGCCGGATGGCAAAGAGGGGGCGGGATGCCCCGGAGAGGAGGAGGCATGGAAAATCGGAAAATACGCTGGGGACTTCTGGGGGCGGGAAATATTTTGAACCGCTGGATGAAGGGGGCAAGACAGCCGGAGGATATGGAGATCGCGGCAGTGGCCTCCAGGACCCGGGAGCGGGCAAAGGAGACGGCCCGGAGATTTCAGATCCCGGAGGCGCTGAGCTATGAGGAGCTTTTGGCCCGGAAGGACATCGACGTCGTGTACATTCCGGTGCCCCATGCGGCCCACAGGGAGCTGGCCCTTCGGGCCATGGAGGCGGGGAAGGCGGTGCTGGTGGAGAAGCCGGCCGCCATCAATGGGGCGGAGTTTCGTGAGATGACGGACCTCGCCAGGGCAAAGGGCACCTTTTTGATGGAGGCCGCCTGGACCAAATTTTTTCCGCTGGTGAAGGACCTGGAGGAGTGGATTTCGGAGAAGGGAATCGGGGGCGTCCGGGTGATACAGGTGAATTTTTCTTCGAAAAGCGCGCCGGACCGGGCTCCCAGGCTCTTTGACCCCTGTCAGGCCGGAGGAGGCCTGCTGGATATCGGCGTCTACAACCTCCATTTCTGCCGGATGCTGCTGAAGAAAAATCCCGTGGAGCTTACGGGGCTGGCCACTCTGGAGGGGGACGCTCCCGGCCGTCAGGTGGACCAGCAGGCCGCCTACGTGGCTCAGTATGACCGGGGAGAGCTGGCCATGATGGGCAGCGGCATCCGCACGTCCATGCCGGACACCGCCTGGATCTACGGACCCAGGGGCCACATCGCGGTCCCCCACTTCTGGAAGCCCACCAGGATGGAGGTGGTCACGGAGGAGGGGACGAGAGTCATTGAGCGGAAGGTGCCCCAGGGGCTTCCCGGCATGGAGGACGAGGGCTTTCAGTACGAGATCCGCCATGTCAACCAGTGCCTCCGGCAGGGGCTGATCCAGTCCCCGGTGATGACCTGGGAGGACACCCTGTCCGTGCTGGATCAGTGCGACCAGCTGCGGGCCAAGTGGGGGCTTGTTTACCCCAAGGAGCTGGGCGAAAAAAACGGCGGCGCAGGCTGAAAACGAAATTGAGCAGAGAGAAAGGCGCGGAGCCGGAAACCGATGATTCAGTTTCCGGCTCCGCGCCCGTATTATTTTAGACTGAAGCGTGGTGCTGCCATTTTGTGCTCCGGTAGCGCAGAGAGAAGCAGATGGCCCGGAAGAGCCAGTCGATGGTCATTGCCACCCAGATTCCCAGGATGCCCCACTGAAGCTCCACCCCCAGCAGCCAGCTGAAGCCGATGCGGAAAATCCACATGGACAGGCAGGAGAGGATCATGGGGTAGGTCACATCGGAGGCGGCCCGGAGGGTGTTGGGCAGGGTGAAGGACAGGGGCCAGATGGTCACCACGCAGGCGGCGTGGTACCAGATCACCGTGTGGGTGTAGCCCGCGGCCTCCGGCGACAGGTTGTAGAGCCGGATCAGGGTCGGAAGGGCGGCCAGTACCAGAAGGTTGATCAGCACCTTGGCCCCGTAGGTGATGAGCAGCAGCTTTTTCGTATAGTACCGGGCCTGGTCATACCGTCCCGCTCCCACGCACCGGGCCACCACAGTGAGCACCGCAAAGCCGATGGCAGACCCCGGGAGCACCTGAAACATGGCGATGCTGTTGCAGACCGCGTTGGCGGCGATGGAGGCGGTGCCGAAGCCGGATACCATACTGAGCACCATGATTTTTCCCAGCTGGAACATGCTGTTCTCCAGGCCGTTTGGGATGCCGATCGCGAGGATTTTTTTCAGGAGGGGAAAATCAAAGCGGGGAGAGAAGGGGATGGAGATATGGATGGCCTTTCTCTGGTCCCTCAGCAGGAACAGAATCATGGCGGCGGCGGAAATCCTGGAGATCAAAGTGGGAATGGCGGCCCCGGCCACCCCCATTTTCATCCCGTAGATCAGGATGGCGTTTCCGGTCAGGTTGATGGCGTTCATGATCAGAGCCAGGTACATGGCGGTCCGGGAATCCCCCATGGAGCGGAAAAGGGCGGCTCCGGCATTGTAGAGGGCAATAAAGGGGATGGAGGCGGCCACGATCAGCAGGTAGGTATTGCAGTTGCTCATCACGTCCGGCTCGATGCTGCCGAAGACCACATTCAGGATGAGGGAGCGGCAGGCGTAGGCCAGCGCCATGATCGCCACAGCAAAAACGGCGGTGAAGAGGATCAGCTGTTCGGCGGCCCGCCGGGAGAGCTCAGGGTGCTCCCGGCCCAGATATTGGCCGCAGATCACGGCCCCTCCCGTGGCCAGGGCGGCAAATAAATTGATCAGGAGTACAAACACGGTGTCCACCAGGGATACGGCGGAGACCGCGGCCTCCCCGGCGCTGGCCACCATCATGGAATCCGCCACGCCCACGGTGATGGAGAGGGTCTGCTCAATGACGAGAGGGATGATCAGAGCCTTCAGCGCCCGATTGTCGAATAAGTGGCCTGTGGTATCCTGAGATGTCTTCATTTGCGGAACATGCATGAGATTCACCTTTCCTTTGTACTGAATTAAGATTCCTATAATTATAGTCTTTTAGGGAAAAAATGCAAGAGGGAGAATCTCTACTTTTTTCTTGTGGTTGACTGGGAGACGTGATAAAATGAAACGTAAATCTAATTAACAGGCGCACAGAACACATAGAATAGAAGGAAATACGGACGGAGGGAATCCGAAATGAAGCTAGAAAAATTATTGGAGCGTATCTCCTATCGCTGCCTTCAGGGGTCGGTGGAGACGGAAGTGACGAGTATTATCAATGATTCCAGAAAGGCAAAGGCGGGCTCGTTGTTTTTCTGTATTAAGGGAGCCGTCACCGACGGACACAGGTACGCGGCGGATGTGGCGGCGAGAGGGGCCGCTGTGCTGGTGGTCCAGGACCCGGTGGAGGTGCCGGAGACGGTGACCGTGATCCAGGTGGAGGATTCCCGGTACGCCATGGCGCTGATTTCCGCGGCCTGGTACGGCTACCCGGCAGAGCGGATGAAGATCATCGGCATCACGGGCACCAAGGGGAAGACCACCACCACCTACATGGTGAAATCCATTCTGGAGTCGGCGGGCTACAAGGTGGGGCTCATCGGCACCATCGAGGCCATCATCGGCGAAGAGCGGATCCCGGCGGACAATACCACGCCGGAGTCTGTGACGATCCAGGAATATTTCCGGCGGATGGCGGACGAGGGCTGCCAGGTGGTGGTGATGGAGGTGTCCTCCCAGGGGCTGATGCTGCACCGGACTGCCGGTATCCCCTTTGAGATCGGGATCTTTACGAATATTGAGCCGGATCACATCGGCCCGGCGGAGCACGGGAGCTTCGAGGAATATATCGCCTGCAAGAGCAGGCTGTTCCGCCAGTGCAAGGTGGGAATCGTGAACGGGGATGATCCCCATCTGGATAAAATTCTGGAGGGGCACACCTGCCAGGTGGAAAAGTTCGGCCTGGCCAAGGACGCGGATCTGAGGGCGGAAAATCTGGAGCTGGTGAACCGGCCGGGATACCTGGGGATCCGCTATACGGTGGCGGGGAAAATGAGCTTTGACGTGGAGATCGATATTCCCGGAAAGTTCAGCGTTTACAATTCCCTGACGGCCATCGCCATCTGCCGTCACTTCCAGGTGGAGGTGGAGGACATCAAAAAGGCGCTGGCGGCGGCCAAGGTGAAGGGCCGGGTGGAGATGGTGAAGGTATCCGACCAGTTCACACTGATGATTGACTATGCCCACAACGCCATGTCCCTGGAGAGTCTGTTGACCACTCTGAGAGAGTATCATCCCCACCGGCTGGTCTGCATGTTCGGCTGCGGCGGAAACCGTTCAAAGCTGCGCAGATATGAGATGGGGGAGGTGTCGGGACGGCTGGCGGACCTGACCATCATCACCTCCGACAATCCCAGATATGAGAAGCCGGAGGACATTATCGCGGACATCGTGACGGGCATTCAGAAAACCGATGGGAAATACGTGACCATCACCAACCGGAAGGAGGCCATCGCCTACAGCATTCAGCACGGAGAACCGGGGGATATCGTGGTGCTGGCCGGGAAGGGGCACGAGGATTACCAGGAGATCGAGGGAAAGAAATATCCCATGGATGAGCGGGTGCTGATCCGGGAGATTCTGGAAGGAAGATAGAGAGTGCGGTATGCTGACATTATAATCGATATTTCTCACAGCAGGCTGGACCAGACCTTTTCTTACCGGGTGCCGGAGGCTCTTCTTGGGACGCTGGAGCCGGGAAATGTGGTGGAGGTGCCCTTCGGGAAGGGAGACCGGACCAGAAAGGGCTACGTGCTGCGGCTGTCGGACCACACCTCCTGCCCGCCTGAGCGGCTGAAGGAGATCCTGCGGGTGGAGACGGACCTGGCGGGCGGGGAGTCGAGACTGATCTCCCTGGCGCTGTGGATGCGGGATTATTACGGCTCCTCCACAGTTCAGGCGCTGCGCACCGTGCTGCCCTTCCGCCAGAAGGCCCCGGCGAAAAAAAAACGGCAGCTTGTGCTGACCCTTCCCGAGGAGGAGGCGCGCCTTCTTTTGGAGGAATATAAGAGAAAGCACCGGACTGCCCGGGCCAGACTGCTGGAGGCCCTGCTGGAGCAGCCGGTGCTGCCCCAGGAGATCGTCACCGGGAGCCTGAAGGTGACGGCGGCCGTCTGGAAGCCCATGGAGGAGCAGGGGATTCTGAGGCTGGAGACAGAGAGGATCTACCGGACCCCCGCGGTGCTCCAGAGCCTGAGGGCGGAGAGGGAAGAAGAGAGCGGCTTGGAAGCTCCCCGCGCGCCTGGTGCCCCGCCGGAGTCAGAGAAAGCGCGGGAAGAGAAGCCCCAGTCGGACCGCGTCTCCGCTTTCCAGCTGAATGAGGAGCAGCAGTCCGTGGTGGACGTCATCCGCGGAGAGTGGGACCGGGAGATTGCCGGCAGATATCTGATCCACGGTGTCACCGGCAGCGGAAAGACGGCGGTTTATATGGAGCTGATCGCCTGGGCGCTGGATAGGGGACAGCAGGCCATCCTGCTGATCCCGGAGATTTCCCTGACCTATCAGAATGTGATCCGGTTTTACCGGAGGTTCGGGGACCGGATTTCCATTCTCCATTCCCGCCTGTCCCCGGCGGAGCGGTACGATCAGTTTCAGAGGGCCAAGGAGGGGGACATCGATGTGATGATCGGCCCCCGGTCGGCGCTGTTTACTCCCTTTCAAAATTTAGGGATCATCATCATAGACGAGGAGCATGAGCCCTCCTACCGGAGCGAGACGGTGCCCCGGTACCACGCCAGAGAGACGGCGGCGAAGCGGGCCGCCCTGGAGGGGGCCAGGCTGGTGCTGGGCTCCGCCACCCCGTCCCTGGAGGCCTATTACGGGGCCCAGAGGGGAGAATACCGGCTGCTGACCCTGGATCACCGGGCCTTAGGCGGCGAGCTGCCTCAGGTTCACACCGTGGATCTGCGCAGGGAGCTTCAGGAGGGGAACCGGTCCATCCTGAGCCGGCTCCTTTACGAGAAGCTGGAGCGGTGTCTGGCCCGGGGAAAGCAGGCCATGCTGTTTCTGAACCGGAGAGGCTATGCCGGCTTTGTGTCCTGCCGTTCCTGCGGCCATGTGGTGAAATGCCCCCACTGCGACATCTCTCTCTCCCTCCACAGAAACGGAAAAATGGTCTGCCATTACTGCGGCTATGAGGAGCGGACGGAGCAGAAATGTCCGAAATGCGGCTCCCCCTTTATCGGAGGCTTTAAGGCGGGGACCCAGCAGATCGAGGAGATTGTGGGGAAGGCCTTTCCGCAGGCGAAAATTCTGCGGATGGACGCGGACACCACCAGAGGGAAGGAGGGCCACGCGGAGATCCTCCGGGCCTTCGGAAAGCAGGAGGCGGATATCCTGATCGGGACACAGATGATCGTGAAGGGTCACGATTTCCCGGCGGTGACGCTGGTGGGGATCCTTGCGGCGGATCTGTCCCTCCACGTGGAGGATTACCGGGCGGCGGAGCGGACCTTCCAGCTTTTGACCCAGGCGGCGGGCAGGGCCGGCCGGGGCAGGGAGCCGGGGGAGGTGGTGATCCAGACCTACAGCCCGGATCACTATGCGGTGGCGTGCGCGGCCAGCCAGCAGTATAAGCCCTTCTTTGACCAGGAGATGATGTTTCGGAGGCTGGCGGGCTACCCGCCGGCCGGGGGGATGATGGCGGTCCACTGCAGCGGGCCGGACCGGGAAAAGCTGGAGACGGCCACGGCCTACCTGGGAAAGTTTGTCCGCCAGGTGTCAGAAAGGTACGGCGCGATGGTCATCGGCCCCTCCGACGAGCCGGTGGCCCGGATCAACGATGTGTACCGAAGGGCGCTGTACGTGAAGCAGGAGGATACGGGAAAGCTGATCGCGGTGAAAAATGTGACGGAGCAATATATCGAAATCAACGAGGGCTTCCGGGAAATCCGGATCCAATTTGAGATGAATTAGCAATGCGGTGCCCCCACTTGACAGCTATATTATAATGAAGCAGAATCAAATAAAAATAAATGAGCAGAAGCGGAGGAAGTCAAAATGGCGTTAAGACAAATCAGAATTATGGGAGATGAAAAGCTGGAGAAGGTTTGCCGTCCGGTGACGAAGGTGACTCATCGGGAGAGGGAGCTGATTCAGGATATGCTGGATACCATGTACGACGCGGGCGGAGTGGGACTCGCGGCTCCCCAGGTAGGTATATTAAAGAGAATTGTGGTAATTGATATAGGAGAGGGGCCGGTGGTGCTGATCAATCCCGAGATCCTGGAGACCTCCGGTGAGCAGACGGGGCAGGAGGGCTGCCTGAGCCTGCCGGGACAGGCCGGTATCGTCACCCGTCCCAACTACGTAAAGCTGAAAGCCCTGGACGAAAACCTGGAGGAGTTTGAGCTGGAGGGCACCGAGCTGATGGCCCGGGCCATGTGCCACGAGTGTGAGCATCTGGACGGCATCATGTATGTGCGCCACGTGGAGGGAGAACTGTTCGACGTGACTGCGGAGGAAGAGCCGGAGGAGTGAGGCCGGAGGAAACGCGCGGAGAAGGCCGCAAAGCCGGATCCGAAAAGTGTCATGGAAACCAGCAAAGGGAAAACGAGGTGACAGATTTGATAAAAAACGTTGTTTTTATGGGAACACCGGATTTTGCGGTGGGGACGCTGAAGGCGCTGATACAGTCAGAGTATCACGTCCAGGCAGTATTTTCCCAGCCGGATAAGCCCAAGGGAAGGAGCAAGGCCCTTTTGCCCACTCCGGTGAAGGCGGCGGCTTTGGAGGCGGGGATCCCCGTGTACCAGCCGGTGAAGATCCGGGAAAGGGAATGGGTGGAGAAGCTTCGCGAGCTTCAGCCGGATGTGATCGTAGTGGTGGCCTTTGGCCAGCTGATCCCCAGGGAAATTTTGGAGCTGCCGGAGTATGGCTGCGTCAACGTGCACGCCTCCCTGCTGCCGAAATACCGGGGTGCGGCCCCGATCCAGTGGGCCGTGATCAACGGAGAGCGGGAGTCGGGGGTGACCACCATGCGGATGGATGTGGGTCTGGACACCGGGGATATGATTCTGAAGGAGGCCGTGCCCTTAGACGAGGGGGAGACCGGCGGCAGCCTGTTTGAAAAGCTGAGCCAGATGGGGGCCCGTCTGCTGATCCGCACCCTGCGAAGCCTTGACGAGGGGACGGCGGTCTTTGAGCGGCAGCCCAAGGAAAGCCCCACCCCCTACGCCTCCATGCTGACCAAGGGGCAGGGAAAGATTGACTGGACCAGGAGCGCCCGGGAGATCGAGTGCCTGATCCGGGGCCTGAATCCCTGGCCCAGCGCCTACACCAAATACAGAGGCAAAACCCTGAAGCTGTGGAGCGCGGCTTTGGAGAAGGACGGCGCCGGTGAAAATTCGCCGGAAGGCCGGGAGGCCTCCCGGGACCTTCCTCCCGGCTCCGCGGTCCGGGTGACGAAGCAGGAGCTTTTGATTCAGACCGGCCGGGGCCTGCTCTCCATCCTGGAGGTCCAGCCGGAGGGCAAAAAAAGAATGCCGGTGGACGCCTTCCTGAGGGGCTACCCGGTGGAGCCCGGAGAGCGCCTGGGGGACTAGGGCCCTATCAAACAGAAAGGAGTGTGTCTATGAATTTATTGGCGTCAGGAGTGAATTCATTTTATGGCGGCTATGGCTACGGCGGCTATCGCTATATGTTTGACTGGACCTATCTTCTGGTCATTGCGGGGCTGATCCTCTCCCTCGCCGCCTCGGCCAATGTGAAGAGCACCTTCGCGAAATACGCGGGGGTCCGCTGCATGGCGGGCCTCACCGGAGCCATGGCGGCGGAGCGGGTGCTCCACAGCGCGGGCATCTACGATGTGTCGATTCAGCGGATTTCGGGGGAGCTGACGGATCACTACGATCCCAGGACCAAGACGCTGCGGCTGTCGGACAGCACCTATGGCTCCAACTCCGTGGCCGCCGTCTGTGTGGCGGCCCACGAGTGCGGCCACGCCATTCAGCATCAGAAAAATTACGGACCATTGGTTCTTCGGAGCACCCTGGTCCCGGCGGCTAACTTCGGCAGTACCCTGGCCTGGCCCGTGTTTCTGCTGGGGCTGATTCTTTCCATGCGGCCCCTGCTGACGGTGGGAATTGTGCTGTTTTGTCTGGCGGTGCTGTTTCAGCTGGTGACTTTACCGGTGGAGTTCAACGCCTCCAGCCGGGCGCTCAGGGTGTTGGAAAGCAGCCATCTGCTGGGAGATCAGGAGCTGGCGGGAGGCAGAAGGGTGCTGCGGGCGGCGGCGATGACCTATGTGGCCAGCCTGGCGGCTTCTGTTTTGCAGCTGCTGCGGCTGATCATTCTGGCGGGAGGAAGAAGACGAAATGACTAAACCGGTGAATGTACGAGAGATCGCTCTGGGCATTCTGCAGGAAATCACGGAGGAGGAGGCCTACAGCCACGTGGTGCTGCGGGAGGTGCTGGAGAAGTACCAATATCTGGAAAAGCGGGACCGGGCCTTCATCTCCCGGGTCGTGGAGGGCACCCTGGAGCATATGATACAGCTTGACTATATTATCGAGCAGTTTTCCAATGTGCCGGTCTATAATATGAAGCCTCTGATCCGCAATCTTCTGCGGATGTCGGTGTACCAGCTCAAATATATGGACAGCGTCCCGGATTCCGCCGTCTGCAATGAGGCGGTGAAGATCGCCCAGCGACGGGGCTTCTATAATCTAAAGGGCTTTGTGAACGGCGTGCTGCGCAACACGGCCCGGCGGCTTTCCCAGGTGAGGTATCCGGACCCGAAGCTGGAGCCTCTTCACTATCTGTCGGTGAAATACTCCTTCCCGATCTGGATGCTGAGCAAGTGGGTGGCCCAGTTCGGGTATGAGATGACGGAGCGGATTTGCCGGGATTCCCATATGGAGAAGGGGACGGTAGTGCGATGCAATCTGTCACTGGCCTCAAAAGAGGAGATTATCTCGGATCTGGAGAGCCAGGGCATCACGGTGCGGCAGCACCCCTATCTGGATTACGCCCTGGTGCTGTCCGATTATAATTATATCAAGGCGATTCCGGCCTTCCGGCGGGGATGGATCCAGGTGCAGGACGTCAGCTCCATGCTGGTATCGGAGATCGCGGCCCCCAACTGGGGGGATTACTGCATCGACGTCTGCGCGGCGCCGGGAGGCAAGAGCCTCCACATGTCGGAAAAGCTGATGGGCAGCGGGTATGTGGAGGCCCGGGACATCTCCGAGCAGAAGGTGAAGCTGATGCAGGAAAGCATCGAGCGGACCAGCGCCATCAACATAAGGGCCATGACGAAGGACGCCACCATCCCGGACCCGGAGTCCCACCAGCGGGCGGATATCGTGCTGGCGGACGTGCCCTGCTCCGGCCTCGGTGTGATCGGAAGGAAGCAGGATATTAAGTATAAAATGTCGGAGAAAAGGCAGCAGGATATTGTGCGGCTCCAGAGGAAAATTCTCGGGACCGTTCAGGATTACGTCCGGCCGGGCGGCGTGCTGATCTTCAGCACCTGCACCATCGGGGCCGACGAGAATCAGTTCAATCTGAAATGGTTCCTGGAGAACTACCCCTTCCGGCTGGAGAACATCGATCCCTATATCTGCGACGAATTAAAGAGCAGGACCACAAAGGGAGGCTATCTTCAGCTGCTGCCCGGCGTCCATCAGTCGGACGGATTCTTCATCGCCCGCCTGCGGCGGCTGGAGGAGCCAAGGGTCGTGGACCGGGCCGGGGAGGACTGGGAGAACGCGCCCGGCTGGCCGGAGGAGGACCGGGAAAACGCGCCCGGCCAGACCGAGGAGATCGACTGGCTGGATGAGGAGGAGTAAGGCCCTCCCGGTGATATCGGGGCGATCCCGGCAAAAGGAACAAGAAACGGAAATCATGAGAAAAAATGGAAAAAAAGGACATTAAATCACTGAACTATGAGGCGCTCCAATCGGAGCTGGCGGCTCTTGGGGAAAAGCCCTTCCGGTCCCGCCAGATCTACCAGTGGACGCACCAAAAGCTGGTCACCGGCTTCGACGAGATGACCAACCTGCCCAAGAGCCTGCGGGAGAGGCTGAAGGAGCGGTATGAGTTTCCGGTGCTGGAGGCGGTGGACCGGAGAATTTCCGGCATCGACGGCACCGAGAAATATCTGTTCCGGCTGGCGGACGGCAACGTCATTGAGAGCGTGCTGATGCGCTACCATCACGGAAATTCCATCTGTATTTCCTCTCAGGTGGGCTGCCGGATGGGCTGCCGTTTCTGTGCCTCCACCCTGGGAGGGCTCACCCGGAATCTGAGCCCCTCCGAGATGCTGGAGCAGGTATACCGGGTGCAGACCATATCCGGGGAGCGGATCTCCCATCTGGTGGTGATGGGCACCGGGGAGCCCCTGGACAATTACGACAATCTGCTGACCTTCCTTGGGATGCTCACCGATGAGCACGGCCTGAACTTAAGCCAGCGGGGCATCACCGTGTCCACCTGCGGCATCGTGGAGAATATGCGCAGGCTGGCGGAGGAAAAGCTGCAAATCACTCTGGCCCTGTCCCTTCACGCCTCCAGTCAGGAGAAGCGCAGGGAGCTGATGCCCATCGCCTATAAGTATGAGCTTTCCCAGGTGCTGGACGCCTGCCGCTACTATTTTGAGAAGACCGGGCGGCGGATCACCTTTGAGTACAGCCTGGTGGGGGGAGTCAACGACCGGGAGGAGGACGCCTCGGCATTGGCCGCCCTGGTGGGGGACATGAACTGTCACATCAATCTGATTCCGGTCAATCCCATCAAGGAGCGAAGCTATGTCCAGTCCGACCGGGCCGTTATCGAGGCCTTCAAAAATAAACTTGAAAAAAAACGAATAAATGTTACTATTAGAAGAGAGATGGGCCGGGATATTAACGGCGCCTGCGGACAGCTTCGGAAAAGCTATATGGAAGACAGCGTTTCAAAGCGTCCGTGAGAGGGAAAAGGCCGCTCCGGTATACCCCGGGGGGCCGGGTATTCTCAATAGAAGTGAAGAAGGGAAGAACAGATATGAAGACGTATAGCATTACAGATATCGGCAAACGTCGGTCGATGAATCAGGATTTTGTCTACGCCTCCGATCAGCCTGTGGGAAATCTGAAAAATCTGCTGATCGTGGCTGACGGCATGGGCGGGCACAATGCGGGAGATCTGGCGTCGCGCTATACGGTGGAGTCCATGGTGGATTACATAGAAAAGGCGGAGGAGACCAGGCCGGTGCCTCTTTTGAGCCAGGCCATCCACCATGCCAACGAGCTGGTACTGGAAAAGTCCAGGTCGGACAAGAGCCTGGAGGGCATGGGCACCACAGTGGTGGCGGCCACCATTCAGGACGGATATCTCTACGTGGCAAACGTGGGGGACAGCAGGCTGTATCTGATTGATCAGGGGATTGAGCAGATCACCAGGGACCACTCCCTGGTGGAGGAAATGATCCGAGTGGGGGAGCTCCAGCGAAAGGATGCGAAAAGTCATCCCGACCGGAATGTCATCACCAGGGCCATCGGGGTCCGGGTGCCGGTGAAAGTAGATT
>CAZGRM010000020.1:0-28265 GCA_964528295.1 uncultured Lachnospiraceae bacterium | reverse complement strand
ACTTCATGAGGAGATCCCCCAACACGCCAAAGACGGCGCCGGTGAGCACACCCCAAAATCCCATGCCGGTAAGCCCCATCAGCAGCCCGCTCAAAATGCCCATGATTGTAACCATACCAAACTTTTTTACCTTTGTCAGAAAGAGCATAAAGGGGATTCCGGTAATAATCACCCAGAGGGCTCCCAGAATGGGAAGAAAAACCGGGATCATCCCGATCGGAATCGCGGCACAGCAGCCGATTACAAAATAAAGAACTGTAAATAAGCCAATGTGGATGAACTCTTTTGCCTGTAGCTTTTTGCTCATATCAATAGCCTCCTCCTACGGGTTAGTTTTTTCTAACTTTCGGATCATTCTACCAGAATACAAGGCCCTATTCTAGGACCAATCAGCTTTTTGGCTCCAAACAGCACCGGGTTTTCTCGTTGACTATGCGATCCGGCACAGCTATAATAAAAGAGAAAATAAGGGGGGAGAGCATGCGGACCAGCGATGTTTTGAAAAAATGTGTGGAGATTCCGGGAGTCTCATTGACGAAACGTGACAGCCATATGGAACTGACCTTAGAACAGCCGGAGGGCAAGGGTACCATGATTTTTTATCCCCTTTTCCCCGGAATTTTACTTGCGTATATCCATGTCCATTCCCCTGTCTGGCCCGCTCCAAATTTGCGGTCATTCGATCCAAATGACACAAGTCCGCTGCTCATCAATTATTGTGTGGCCGGGCGGTGTGAATTGCTGCTAAGCAATGATTCCTTTGTCTATTTGAAGGATGGGGAGCTGTCGCTGACAGAGCAGCGCGCAAGGAAGCAATACGTTTACCCAAGAGGGATTTATGAAGGAATTGAAATTTTTCTGGATTTAGCCACCATTCAGAAACAGTCGCCCTACATTCGGGACACGTTTCAAATTGATATCGGTGAAATACCGGAGAGATATTGTCCGAAGGGAAAAACTTATATCGCTCCCTGTGAAGCGAAGCTGGAGGAGCGTTTCCGAACGATCTGGAAGCTTGAAAAAAATCAATCCTCTGTTTTCCTAATGAGGACGGAAACCCTTGCCTTGCTCGGTACAATGCTTTGCGGGAATCCTATGCCGGCTTCAAAAAGCTGTGTATTTTTTACCGCCACGCAGGTTGACATTGCCAAGAGGGTGGAAAAAATGATAACAGCCGACTTGAGACAGCATCATCCGGCCCGGGAAATGGCGGAGCAATTTTCCATAAGCGAAACCAGTCTAAAAAACTATTTCCGGGGCGTTTACGGTCAGAACATTTCCGCTTATCTGAAAGAAGTGAGAATGAATCAGGCCGCACGATTGCTTGCTGAGGGGAGCTCATCTGTTTCTGAAATTGCGGAACGCGTGGGATATTTCAATCAGAGCAAATTTGCCGCCGCGTTCAAACGGCACTTTCACATGACTCCATTAGAATACCGGAGAGCAAAAAAATTGGAACAAACCTAAAATTCCTTATCACCTACAGGGAAAGCCCGGAGCGGCGTTTCAAAGCGGTTCCGGGCTTCTCCTTTTATTCAGACAGATTCTCCCCGCAGAAAAGCAGAATGCTGTTTTTCACATCCTCCTCCGTGTGATCAACGGAAATGCCGGAGGCCAGCCAGTAAGCGTAATCGCCCGCGTCGTACTGGCCCAACGCTTCCAGATCGCTGCCATAGCGGAACTCAATGTGCCATGTGGTGTCCATCGTGTCCGGGGCCATGCAGAAATAAGTAAACTCGCCGGAATCCGCGTCGTCGCTTTCATAAACATAAAGGCCCCGGATTTCTTCCATGCCCGCATAGTGATAGGAATGGCGGAACAGCTCCTTGCCATCCGCGTCCGCGCCGGAGATGGTCGCGCCGTCAAATGTGAACTGCTCCACGTCCCCCAGGAATTCACAGCAGTATGCCATGCCGCCGTCCTTATAAGCCTCCACCGCTTCCTCCCCGGTAACGGTTCCCGTTACCATAGAGGCCAGCATTTCAACGGCGGCTTCCGCATTTTCCTCCCCCACAAGCTCCGCGCTGGCATCCAGCCACACCTGATGGTATTCCTCCGCCAAAACAACCGGCCAGAGCTCCTGATAGGTTCCTTCCAGATCAATCAAAAGCTGCTCTGCCGCCGCCTGATTTTCTTCCGACCCGGCTTCCTGCTCTGTGTTTTCACCGGTAATCCCTTCGTCAGCGCCCGCGGACTGCTGTGCTTCGGACGCGTTCGCTCGGATGTCTCCGCAGACAACCGTCAAGGAAAGGGCCATGGAAAGAGCCAAAAATAAACCTGCAAATTTTCTCTGTTTCATTACAATTCCTCCTATGAAAAAATATGTGTTGGTTAGCATCTACTAACCAGCACATATTTTATCGGACCCCCACCTGAAATACAATGACCAGACAGGCGGAATTCTATCCATTCAGACATTGTTTTTATAACGGGTGGGCGGCATTCCATATTCAGCGCAAAACGCGGATGTAAATTTATTCGGATTGGCATATCCGATTTTGGCGGCAATCTCCGCCACGGAGCATTGCCCCTCCCTCAATAAGCGCTCTGCGATTTGCAAGCGGTAGGTACGAAAATAAGTATAAATGGGGACGCCGTAAATTCCCTTAAAGCAGCGCTTCATTGCGGTGGGTGATATAGTAAAACGCTCCGCCAGCTCTTCGATGGTATAATGTTCCCCGATATGCTCCGCCACAAAATCGTGAATCTGGCGGACACAATCCCTTTGCGTCCGGGAAAAGTAAACATAATCCGCCTTGCCCGGGTCATAATCCAGTTCTGTCAGCATCAGCAAAAGCTCTAAGAGTTTGACTTTGACGTAACTCTGCCTGATATGCTCCCGCACCGTAAATAGTTCGGAAAATATATGCCGCACAGTCTCATTCGCGCGAACCATATAAAAATCCTGTTTCCCGGAAAATTCCGAAATCCGGGTCAGATCGACGGACAAAAGCCCCAGAATCCTTTTCATTTCCTCCGTAATCCCGGCAAAATCAACCGTAACCGTGATGCCGTGATAATGGGAGGTGGGAAAAGACGATGTATGGGACCTTCTCTGTAACGAACAGATGGACAGATCCCCGGCGGACATATAGCAATAGCTCTGTTCTCCGAAAGCGCACTCGCAGCGGCCCTCCCGGCAGTAATTGATCTCAATCACTCCAGGGCGGGGATTTTGCGTCTTGCCGCAATATTCCATGCGCATATCATTATAGACGAGCTCCATGCCGGGGAACGCCTGATACACCGTGATAGCTCCTGTGCCGCTTTCGTTTTCAAGGTGAAAGACCGAGCACATGGAACCCTCCTTTTTTTCTTGAACCGAAGAGCCGTACAGGTCCACGCTGCGAAAGCCGCCGTCCGGGGCCGGAGAAGCGGAAAGGATGTCTCCGGCCATCTTGTATGGATTCTCCACCGGCTGCGCCTCCTTTACCACAGCGAGACAAATTCCAGTGTTTTTTCCAGGGAATCCATCCGCGCTTTCCGGCTTGGCTCCTTGTACTTTCCCCGGTCGCCCCGGAAAAACTTTGCCATGCGCAGCTCCATGGGAATAAACAGATGACTGCCGTAATCATAGCGCAGATGCTGGTAGGGATAGGAAAACTTCTTTTCCCGCAGGCGCTTCACAATCTGCTCCGCCGCCGGTCCGGAGGGCCACATGGTATCCATTTTGGAGGAAATCAGCAGGATGGGGCCGGTGATCTCCTCCGCCCGAATCGCCGCAGCGGGATTGGGATTCTCAACCAGTGGGATATAAAGGTCAAACATGGTTACCTCCCGGGCCATGAGGCTCTTTCGGAGCACCTGCCCTACAGGAAATTTTTTCAGCTGAAAGCTACTATAGGGGACCTCCTTCCCGTGAAAGCTCCAGCTGCTCCCCGGCATGAGCTGAATGCCCTTTTCCTTGGCAAAGCCCTGGCATACCGTGTTCATCGGAGCTACCGCGACGACCGCGTTGATAAGCCCCGGCAGCAGACTTCCGGCGGCCAGCGCCAGCTCCGCGCCCTTGGAAATGCCCCACAGCCCCACCTTCTCATATCCCATCTCATGCAGGCGAGCGGCCGCCCTTTCCAGCGGGTCGATGGGGACACGGTAAAACTGTGCGGGAAGCCCCTCCTCCATGACATAGGCCAGGGCCAGAGTTGTCAATCCCCGGGCCTGAAAAACCGCCGCCAGCATCCGGGACAGCTCAAACCTTCCGTCGCTGCCGCTGAAGCAGATCAGCGCCTTTCCCGGATAGCGGTCTTGTGTGGGGCGGAACAGTTCCCCATGGAAGCCGTCTGTTTTCATGCGATAACATTCATTTTCAATCATTTTTCTTCCCCTTTCCCTCTCAAAAAATGATAACCACCAGCAGACCCGCGATGGCCGCGCCCGCAACCCAGATCAGAGTCAGGATTCCCCGTTTTTTCAATACCTGCCCCCAGGTTTGGACAAACGGGATATCCTCCGTGCCGGGCAGGATCCAAAATTTGCTGTGGCCCACCCACAGCCTGTCAATGACGATGCCGTCAAACCAGTTCATGACCTCCAAAAACAGCAGGGCCTGAAGATAGGCGGGCTGAAAAATCCCGCACGCCGTTCCACCCGCCGATGATCAGAAGCAGCGCGCCCAGCATGACGAGATAGAACAGCGCCATGAACCGTTTTTCTCTTTTGGCGATGACCGCCCGGTCCGCCAGCCCGATGGCATAGGCCCGCTCCCGCACCGGCTTGGGATAAAAATACAGAGCGTTCACCGCCCCGTCCCGGACGGCAAAGACCACCATAGCGAAAAACAGGGCGCAATAAAGGAAA
Organism: uncultured Lachnospiraceae bacterium; assembly: GCA_964528295.1. GTDB lineage: Bacteria > Bacillota > Clostridia > Lachnospirales > Lachnospiraceae > Choladousia. The sequence goes on along the minus strand of CAZGRM010000020.1, from coordinate 23,468 downwards.
AGCTGTAAAATAAGCATGGCCAAATTCTCCTATTCTTTAGACTACAGCAGTACGCTCTAGCAGCAGGGATAAAAAAGGATAACCGCGCCATAAACCGGCCCCACGCCGCACATAGGCAGATGTTCTTGTTTTTTCATTCTTTTATCCTCTCTAGCTTCAGCGGATCAGCGTTCCGATACCGGCGCAGATGAAGCCCACCAAGGGGCAGATCACCAGCGGCCATCCCAGCCAGTGCTCCGGGATCGCAAGAGTCAGCATCCACTCCTTTGTGTTCCACGCCTTGCAATGCTCCGTTCCCGGAATCATGATCCGGTCCTTGAATTTCACCCGGAACCACCAGTCCAGGCCAAAGAAATCCCCCAGATTTATAAAAAACATCTCGACATACGCCATCCAAAACAGATTCCAAAAGCCGGACGCCCCTGCCAGATAGGCGCTGAGGATGGCATAGGCGATCAGCCCGATGTACAGGGGATGGAGCACGCAGACCAGCACCAGAAACTCCCGCCTGGTCATCTTCGGAGCGGCCTTTCGGATCTCCGCCGGAAGCATTTGGGAAAAGGAATTCGGGCTCAGTACAAATAACAGCGCCACAGTTACATTAAAGATTACACACATAACGATTCCATCTAAAATCGTTCTTGACCAAATCATTTCATTTTCCTCGCATTTCATTAGTTAGGAGCTTCTAACCTGCACTTTTAAAAGAAACCGCTCCGCGGAGCGGTCCCAGTCAATTTGCCATTCGCTTCATATTATATCAATGCTCCAATTCAATGTCAATAACACGGTCCTAATTTTGAACAAAACAGGCGCCGCTAATCTCGATGATCCTCCTTCCGCACAGACAAATCTTCCCGGTATGGCTGCTTCATGCTGGCCATACCGGGAGCCGGATGACGGGAAAATCAGGATAATGTTAGAACTTACCGTTTTCGTTCTTCCAGGTGGATTCCTCAGCGATTGTCTCCATGACATCCCAGTGCTCCGCGATCCTGCCATCCCCGTCAAAGCGGAAGATATCAAACACCACCTGCTCTTGCCGTCCTCAAAGGCCCGGATATTATTCACCGTTGTCTTTACCGGCGGGCTGTCTGATAAAAGCGATGATAAGCTTGATACAGCAAAACCGCCATCACCGCCGTGAGCAAATCGGAGGCGGCCTGGGCGCAGATCGTTCCGTAATATCCCGCCAGCGGTGTAAGGACAGCCACGCACAGGGCAAACAGGACTCCCTGCCGGCTGATGGATAAAAGGAGGGCCGGCAGGGCTTTTCCCTCCGCCTGAAACAGGGTGGTAAAGACAAGGGTCACCCCGATCAGCGGAGCGGAAACCAGGAGACAGCGCAGCATCCGGCTGCCGGAGGTAATGATCACCTCGTCCCGCATAAATCCTCCTACTATCCTCGGGGCAAAAAAGGCCAGCAGCCCTGCGGCGGCGACGGAGAAAAGGATTTCCACCAGCAGGTCAAAACGAAGAAGCCTCCTCAGCCGCTCCTGGTTGTTGGCTCCATAATTATATCCCAGCAGCGGCTGAGCGCCGAAGGCGAAGCCCACCATCACCAGCACAACGATCATATTCACCTTAAGGGCAATGCCCATGGCGGCCACCTGCTCCGCTCCGTAACGCGCCAGGTAACGGTTCAGCAGCGTGATTCCGAAGCTTTGCATAATATTCGTGATGGAAGCCGGAATGCCGATTGCCAAAATGGAGGCAAATTCCTCCCGGCCGATCCGAATGTTCCGGCAGGATACGGTGAGCTTTTGGCTTTTCTTTTTTACAAACCAGATCAGAAGGATATCGGTAACTACATTTCCCAGCACAGTCGCCACCGCGGCGCCGCCCGCTCCCATCCCCAGGCTGAAAATAAAGATCGGGTCCAGAATGATGTTCGCGATGGAGCCTGTCATGGTGGCCATCATGGATTCCACAGCCAGCCCCTCCGTGCGGATCAGATTGCTGGGAGTCAGAGACACAATAATAAAGGGCGCTCCAAGCACCAGATACCGATAATACTCCGCGGCAAACTCCATAGTATCCGCCCCTGCCCCCAGCAGGCGAAGAATCGGAGCCCGCAGGGCCAGCATGACAGCCGCCACAGCCACACCGCACAGAATCGCCGCATAAAAGCAAAACCCGCTTACTCTTTTTCCATCCTCCTCCCTCCGTTCGCCGAACAGCCGGGAAATCACTGAGCTGCCCCCCAGTCCAAAAATGTCTCCCAGAGCGATCATCAAGGTGAAGACCGGAGCGCACAGGGAAACCCCCGCCACAAGATTTGTATTTTGGGTCTGCGCGATAAAAAAGGTGTCAACCATATTGTATACAAGGCTTACCACCATGGAAAGCACCACCGGGAGCGCCATCTTAAAGTATGCCTTCGGTATGGGCGCCCGCTCAAAAAGCTCATTCTTCATCTCATTCTCCTCTTTCTGTTTTCTCTGCTGATATTTTATGAGAGAAGCTTGAATTTTATGGTGACATATGTCACAATGAAAGAAAAGAGACGAGGAGATTTTTTATGAGACGGATCTACGACCCGGACGCCCTGGAGGCCTATCTGAACCAATATCATATCCCGGACTGCTTCGATACGGAACATCTGCCCTTTTTTCTCGCCGAATATGAAAGGGGAGAAATGCTCGTACAGCCGCTGAAGCCTCCGCACAGTCTGATCTTTGTAGTGAAGGGCGCGGTCTCCCTCTACTCGATCCGTCAAAACGGCTCTGTCTACCGCATCTCCTCCAGCGACGAATTTACGCTGCTGGGAGACATGGAATTCGTGAATGATCAGCTGACTGTCTTTTTTGCGGAGGCGAAAACGGAGGTCCTGGCGGTCTGCCTGTCGGTGGATCAAAACCGTGCGAAGCTGGACGCGGATCAGAGATTTCTCCATTATCTGCTGTCCTCCCTTTCCCAAAAGCTGCATTACGCCGCAGTCAATGAGGCCTGCTTTGTAAATCTGGAGGAGCGGCTCATGCATTACATTACTTTCAGCTCCCCCGGCCAGGCGATCACCCAGGTGGGGCATACCGCCGAGAACCTTCACTGCAGCAAAAGACAGCTCCAGCGGGTTCTGAAAAAGCTGGTGGAGGAGGGAAAGCTTCTTAAGGACGGAAAGGGGGCGTACCGCCTGGCTGGGCCGATGAAATGATCTTAACGCGGAAATTCCCGCCGGTCTTTTTCATTGTTAAGAGATCCCGGCATATTCTTCCCCTCCGACTAATTCTCTAAAATAAGGGCACCGCTCCATCAGTATCTCGAAGGTTCCCTCCGCCTCCACCGCGCCATTCCGCAAGACAAGGACGCGGTCCGCGTTCTTGATCGTGGATACTCTGTGGGCGATCACCAGGGTAGCCCGGCCCTTTTTCAGGCCGCGGATGGCCTCATTGATCTGGCGCTCCGTTTTGGAATCCAGATTCGCGGACGCCTCATCCAGGACCAATACCGGGGAATCCTTCAGGAAGGCCTGGGCGATGGACAGCCGCTGCTTTTCTCCCCCGGAAAGCCGCAGCCCTCTCTCTCCCACCAGCGTGTCATATCCCCGGGGAAGCTTGCTGATAAATTCGTCCGCCTGGGCTTCTTTTGCCGCCCGCCTAATCTCCTCCATAGACGCGTCCGCTCTGGCCATCCGGAGATTCTCCGCCACGCTGAGATTGAATAGGTAAACCTCCTGGGGGACCACCGTGACAATCTTTCGCAGGGATTTCAATTCCGCGTCTCGAATGTCCAGGCCGTTCACCAGAATCCGCCCGCTGTCCACATCCCAGAATCGCTGCAGCAGACGGGAGATTGTCGTTTTTCCGCTTCCCGACGCTCCCACAAGGGCCACCGTCTCCCCTGTGGAGAAGGAAAAACTGATGTCCTTCAAAACGGGCGCCTCCTCCGGGGAATAGGAGAATCCCACATGTTCAAAGGCGACCGCGGCAGAAAGCTTTTCCGTACCTTCTATTTTGCGGGCCCCCGGCTCTTCCTCCACCGCCGGCTTGGATTCCAGCAAATCAAACAGCCGTTTTGCGGCCCCAAAAATCAACCCATAGTTGGTGCTCATGGCCATCGCGTCCTGCAAGGGAAGAAAAAGGGCGGAGCACAATTGAAACACCGGAACCAGCATGGCAGGCTCTAATTTTCCTCGGAGCACCAGAACGGCCGCGGCCGCCTCGCCGCACAGACTGCCCGCCCCGATGATCAGCTGAAATCTTCTGGTCTCCTCAGCGCTTCTCACCGCATAGTCCATCTGGGCTTTCTGGTGCAGGCGCAATGCGGACCAAAAGCGCTGAAAAAATGTCTCCTGCCAGTGGAAGGAAATGATGTCCTTCATCCCCTGTGTCCCGTCCACAATCCGGGCGTTGAGGTCGGCATACGCCTTTTTGACCGCCACTCCCTGCTCGTTGGCCTTTTTCGATGAGGCAAATCCCGTACTCACCATCAGGATCATAAAGGGGATCAGCACGCCGGGAAGAACCGGAGAGCAGTACCAGAGAACGCCCAGGGCCATTACGGGAATCAGCACCGCGACAATCAGCTGTCCTATGACGTGAGCATAGAACCATTCCAGCTGCTCCACGTCCTCCAATACAATGCTGGTGAGAGCCCCGCTGTGCTTTCCCTCCATTGCCGAGGGAGCCAGCTCATCGATTTTGTCATAGGCGGTACATCTGAGCTGGGCGAGAATCCGATAGGCCTTATCATGGGAAACCAGAATATCCAGATAGGCAAAGCCCGCAGAGCACACCGCCAGCGCTCCCACCATGACCAGCTTTTGCCACATCCCCCGCACATTGCCCAGCACCGCGGAATTGATCATATATGCCGTCATCAGGCCGATGCCGATGGGAGTGAGCTTAAACAGAAGGTGAAACAGGACAGACAAAAACAGGTATCTTTTCAGCCCATGAATGTACCTTCCCAGCTTAACCGCATATCCCACTCTGCCGATTGACTGTTCCATCCTTATTCCTCCCTTCCCCATGTCTGCTCTCCCATCAGCGCCTGGTAGGCCGCCGAGGATTTAATCAGCTCCTCATGGGTTCCAAACGCCGCGATTCTTCCATTTTCTACCACGCAAATTTGATCCGCCTGCCGGATGGTGGCCAGCCTGTGGGCGATCACCAGAGCGGTCTTTCCCCGCCGAAGCTCGGAAAAGCTTTTCTGGATCTCCATTTCATTTTTGCCGTCCAACGACGAGGTCGCCTCATCAAACAGCAGAATCGGCGCGTCCTTCAAAAACGCCCGGGCCAACGCGATCCGCTGTCTCTCACCGCCGGAAAACCGCATCCCGTTCTCCCCCAGAATGGTATCGTACTGATCCGGGAGACTCATAATGAAGCTATGGATATTGGCTTTCCGGGCGGCGCTTATCACGGCTTCCTCTGACGCCTCCTCCCGCCCCATGCGGATATTCTCTTTCACCGTCCCGCAGAAAATATGGCTGTCCTGCCAAACGGCGGCGATCCGCTCCTGAATGTTTCGGACGTTCTTCTCTCCCATCGTCATGGGGCCCACCGATATGGTACCTGCCTGGGCTAAGTAAAAGCCCGCGAGCAAATGGGCAATTGTGGATTTTCCGCTGCCGGAAATCCCCACCAGCGCCGTCATGGTCTTTGCCGGAACCGAAAACGAAATGTCGTGAAGCACCTCTCCCTCCTCCTGATTGTAGGCAAAGCAGACATGCTCAAAACGAAGATCCGGCTGGAAATCCTCTTCGTCCAATTCCTCCTTCCCCGCTGACCGCAGAGACATCACCGCCCTTTTCTCCAGCAGATCCGTGATGGAATAGGACGCCGTGACTCCCCGATACCCCATATGCCACGCGTTGGTCAGGTTCCCCATGGGCGCAAAGCACGCGCTGACCAGGAAAAAAATGTAGACCAGCTTCTGGGTATCTTCCCCCGTTCCCGCCACATGCGCCACCGCCACGGCTACGGAAAACGCGCTGCCAAGCCGGGCCAGAAATTCTAATACTCCATTTTCCAGCATCGTGATCCGAAGCTGCTCCATGACCCGCAGGCGCATCTCATTTCCCTTTTCATGGATGTAAGCCTTCCTCCGCTCATTTGCGTTAAAGGCCTTCAATGTGGTCATTCCCTGAATACTGTCCAGGCAATCCGCATAGTAGGCGGAATGAATTTCCCACTCCCTTTTTCCCCTCTCCTTCATCACTTGATAAAAGGCCATCGGGCAGAGAAGCATACCGGCAAAGGCGGCGAGACATACCAGCGCCGTCACCCAATCCAGAAAGGCCAGAATGATCAGGAGACAGCCCCCATTTAAAATACAGGAAACAGCAGTCGGCAGATACAGGGTATAATAATAGCTCAGTCCTTCTACCTTATTGGAAATGGTACTCGCAAGATCTCCCGTACGGCTTCCCACCGTAAAAGCGGGCCCCAGATCATACATTTTCTCCAGCAGCAGCTTTCTTAGACGGCTCTTAATGGCAATGCCGCACTCATTCGCGGCAGCCACCTTTTTCAGGCTCAGACGAAAACGCAGCAGCAGGCCAAGGCCAATGAGCAGAAATAAAATCCAGCCATTTGCAAAAGAAATTCCCCCCAGCAGCATCCGAATCACAAACGCCGCACACAGGGAAATCCCCGTTCCCAGCGCGGTGAACAGGATCTCATAGCCGCATGATTTCAGGATATATTTTTCGTTTTTTTCAGTAAATTGGATCAGATGACGGTTGATAAACATATTTTCTCCTCTTTAGCGCCTACAGAAGATTCGGATAGAAGCATCGAATCAGCTTTTCCAGCATGGACACATTTTGAATCCCCGGCAACGCCTCCACTAAAGATACCACCTGAAACCGGTTGTCCCGGACAGCAGGTACTTTGCGAAGCTCTTCCCTGTTTTGCAGCATCTCTATTTTCTCGCCGGCACTCATGCGGTCCACGTAGTCGTGGACCAAGATCACCTCCGGCAGTGCCTCCGCGATCTGCCGCCAGGTAACGGGAAGATAGGCCTCCGGCATATGGCCGAACACATTCCTGCCGCCGGCCAGTGAGATCAAATCATTTTCCAGGGTTCCTCCCGCCGCCGTGCAGGGCGAATTCTCTATTCCATCATAGACAAACACTCTCAGCGGCTTTTGATAAACGGTTCTCCGGGTCAATACGGAGACCTGCCTTCTCATTTCCTCCACCAGCCAAACCGCCCTGTCCTCCACCCGGAATATCCGGCCCAAATTCAGCAAATCCTTATAGTAGTTTTCCATGGAGGCCTTTTCCGGGATCGTACATTCCATCACGTATAAATTCTGTTCCCAACTGCCGGGGTAATCGGACTCCCTTCTCCGCAGCGTACAGAGTGAGAAAAAATTGCCGAGCACCAGATCCGGATTCAGGGCGGAAAGCTCCTCCGGACAGGGAACGCCCTGGTCACAGTAGGTAATGAGCGGGACCCTGCCCAATGGTTCCCGGTACTTTGGCGATACCTGATCAATCCCGCATTCGGCGGGCGCGATCGCGATCAGCCGCTCCGCCAGTCCCAGCGCCGCAAGGATCTCCGCATTTTCAAAGGACAGCGCGATCACTCTTTTGGGCACTGACCCAAAGCTGATCACCTTCCCGGCATTGTAGACGGAGCATTCGGGATAGGAGGCAAGGGGCCGCTTTGCTCCGAATCTCTCCGAGGCATTGAATATATCCCCATTAAAATCTCTCAGCCTCTCCCTCAGCTGCTCCTTATAGGATCTTGCCGCGATTAAATGCTCTCCGCTCTTCATCACCACCTCCATACGGTGATTTTCATAGGGGCACACTCTGCTGACAAAAGCGAGATTCACAATACAGTTTTTACTGATTCTCACAAACAGCGCCTTCTCCAATTTGTCCTCCAGTTCCGCCAACGTACACTGACAGCCAAATATTCTGTGACTGTCATAAAAAAAGGTTTTCCGGTCCACAGAATCGATATACAGAATGCTGTCCAGCGGCACATAGTAGATTGCCCCGTCAATGACGCCCTCCAGGGAAGCCGAGTATTGCTGTATAAAGCCCGCAAGATTCCGAACCCGGCAGTCAAGCGCCGGGCAGTTAATGATTACTTCCGTCCCCTTTATGTTCCCGTTCTGATTGATCGTTACCTTCATCTCGCACCTCTTAGCCGGTTCACTTTTAGTAAGTCTAAACTAACTACAGTATATAGAACCCTTCTGAAAAATCAAGTGCGTCCGCGTAAAATACCCAAAGGGCGCATGAGATGCCCCGCTTGGGATCCGCGCCCTTTTTTCCTCTTTTATCCTCTTATGAATCGATCGATGTTCCTTTGTTTCGCCTCCGGGTTCAGTTTCAGTATCCGGGCCCGGAGTCTGTCGTAGCTTTCTTCCGGGTCCAGGTCAGGAAGGCTGTATCCCCGTTTCTCCCAAAAATCCTCCGCCCTGCAAAATACCGTGCTGTTCCAGCCGTAGCCCTGCCCGAATTTGTTCGTCTTTTGCGCTCTTCCGCATATGGTAAGGAACATGCCCATCTGAAGCTCCACCAGCGCCCGCTCAAACCGCGCCTTGTCCTCCCGGCCAAAGCCTCCCAGCTGCCGGATCTCATGGAGGGGCGTCTCCTTATCGGAAACGATATCATAGATTCGTTTGGCCGTATGGCTGACCGTTCCCCTCTCGTACGCCTCCTCAAAGGTCTCCCCCTGCCTGCGGACCGCATAAAAATACGGATACCACTCTTTTGTAATAAAACCGCTCGCGCGAAAGAAAAGTTTTGCGTAGGCGATATCATCCCGCTCCTCCAGCACGCGCATCCGCCATTCCCAGGGGTCCGTCTCCCGGTCTCCCGTGTGCCATCTCACCGGTGTATCAATCTGTTCCTGCTGCTTCCAGTCGTAGGGAATGACCGCGTAGATTCCCTTCGCGCTGCCTCCGCCCATGGAAAATCCACTCTCCGAAAGCGCCCCGCAAAATTCCTTAAAGTTCCGTATCATTGCCGGCTCCTCCTCTGCTTTTTTATAAGATACCACAAAAAACAGGACAACACCATGTCCTGTTTCACAGAAAAAGGGATAGCTTTTTCCCGCTATCCCTTCTTCCTCCTTCTTCTATCAGAGCTCGATCCTCTCCGGCTCATGGGTAAAGGAGCTGATGACCGCAGTGGCATTTCTCAAATAGAAAACCTGGGTATTGCCGTCATCCGCGGCGTACATTTTCTTCAGGGAGGGGCATGCGTTCAGCATAGACTCCCTGGCCTCCAGCCGGTCATCCTCCACCAGCTCCCCGGTTACCCGGATCCATTCGCCCTTCATAAAGGCGCAGATCTCGGCCTTCGGATTGGCCAGCAGCTGCTTTGAGACATCCTTCACCTTTCCGGTCTGGATATACAGCCGGTCCTCAAATATGTGGGCCGTCCCAAAGGGGCGCACCCGGGGCTGATCCCCCTCCGCCGTCGCAAGATAATAGACACTTGCCGCCTTTAAAAATTCTGCTACTCGTTCCAGATTTTTTCCCATATTCGTACCTCCTTCTGTCTGGCAGGCCGCGTTTTCCGCCTGCGCTCCTCTCTGGTCCCGCTTTGCGTGACGTCTCTCCTTTCGGAGAAGGCCCTTCGGCTTTATTTTACCAAATATCTCATAAAATTCCTAATAGATTTTATTCGAATTTTGCCGCAAAGAAGAAGTAACGAATATTTACTACCGCACCGGCCCCAAGCTCCCGGGCCATGGGTTTTGTGGCGGATGCTGGCCCGGTTTGCTTTTTACTTTAACTGATCCAGGCTGACGGTCTCCGCGTCCGCTCCGATCTGGGGCTCCTCCGCCGTACAGTTCTCCACGGTGGAATTATTGTGGACGTAACCGGCGATGCTTCCCGCCATCTCTCCGCCCTCGATGATGCCGGAGGCCTCACAGTTTATGACGGAGAAGGCTTCCGGCTCCGGGTAGTACTCCGCATAGGCACTGATATAGAAGCCGCCGCCCACAATGCCTCCAATGCGCTGGGAATCCTCGCCCACCGTGATGGTATAATTCTCAGCAGCACAGTTCTCAATCCTGGTTGGCTCCTCCACCGCTCCTGCGTGTCCCACCAGGCCGCCGATCAGAAAGCTGCCCTCTCCCAGAGTGATGGTGACGTTTTCCGCCCTGCAGTTTTTCGCATAGGCGCTTCCCTCAAAGCATCCGCTCAGACCGCCGACGGAGGAGCCCGCGCCCTCTGCCGTCACTGACCCGGAGGCCGAGCAGTTTTCCACATTTCCCTCTTCCAGTCCTCCCACCAGGATACCGGCGTAGCTGCCGCCGTCCAGCAGGGTGATATCAGCCTGGGAGGCGCAGTCCATCAGATCCGAAAATCCTCCGCCCACGATCCCTCCTACCATGCTAAAGCCAGTAATCTGATTCTCCCCCTCCAGGGTGATGCCCTCCACCGGCTTCTCCGTCGCGGCGTACCCGATCACGCCCACCATCATGGATCCGGTCAGGCTGATGTCCTTCACCTTCAGATTGGTGACCGAAGCGTTTTCCCCGTAAACACAGCCAAACAGCCCGTAGGCCGCCGCCGTTTCGTCCTCCATCACCAGATTCGAGATGGTATGGCCGTTCCCGTCAAAGCTGCCGGTGAAGGCCAGCTCCGTCTTGGGAGTCTCCGGCTCCTCCTCCGAGACCGCCTCAAAGCTTCCGATGGGCTCAAACTCCACACCGGACAGATCAATATCCTCCGTCAAAAGGTAGCATGCCCCCAGATCCTCCCTGACAGCCTGAAGCTGTTCCACCGTGGCGATCTGCCAGGGATCCTCCGCCGTACCGCTGCCTCCGGCGAAACCAGCTTCCTCATCCGCAAAGGCCAGATTACCGGCCAGCACAGCGCTCAGACACATGCCGAGCAAAACAGACGCGACTCTCTTTTTCATGTCTCTTAACTCCTTTCTTCTCCGGCACAAAGCCAGGTTATACGCAGTAAAAAGTATAATCAAATCCGTTTCCCTTTTACAACTCCATCCATTTGTTTCTGCTCCATTTATCAATAAGTTTGTTGAAACTAACTCCGGGCTGTGATAAAATGACAAAAACAGCGGACAAATTAGAGCGTGTTTGGAAATTGCAAAACACGCTCTAGAGTGCGTTTGAAAATCGCAAAACGCACTCCAGAAAGGATGATAAAAATGAACGGCTCCTTCTACCGTCTCAGCCCCAGCGAAACCCTGGAGGCGACAAAAAATCCCGATGGCAGCCTGACTGTGGAAATCACCACCGGCCAGGGGCATGGGACCATGCGGAATTATCTCATTTCCCCTGATTTTTTTATTGCGCTGGTGGATTTTTCTCTCCCCGCCTGCCCTCCCTTCCCCAAAGACATCCTGAAGGACTATCCCTCCAAGGCCTCGGAGCTCTCCAACTGGATCACCATTAATTACTGCGTCAGCGGCCGGTGTGAGGTCCATCTTCCCTCCACCAGGGCCATCATTGTCAAATCCGGGGACTGCTGTGTCAGCCTGGGAGAACACAAATTGACGCCGAAGGAGTACCTCTATCCGTTAAATCACTATACCGGTCTGGAGCTGTATCTCTGCCTCGATTTTCTGGAAGAGGATTCCTTTTCGATCCTGAGGGAATCCGGCTTTTCCATGGAGACCTGGCGGGAGCGGCTGCTGTCTTTCCCGGTAATCTTCACCCAGGACAAGGTGTTAAGCGGCCTCCTCGCCTCCCTCTACTCCTGCCTGAGCCCCTTCGACGGTTTTTCCTGCAAGCTGAAGCTGATGGACATTTTAAATCACATAAAAAAAGCGGGGCTGCGCACGGATGAAAAGATCATCTACTATTCCCGCTCTCAAATCCAGATGGCCAGAGAGGTCCACGACCTGCTGACTGCCAATCCGGAGCTGCCCTATGATCAGAAGCAGCTGGCTCAAACCTACAATGTCAGTGTCAATACGCTGAATAACTATTTCCGAGCCCTCTACGGCAAATATATCCCGGCCTTCCTGAGAGACCACCGGATGGGCCTGGCCGCCGCCGCCCTGCGGACCACGGAGGAGCCGGTCTACAGCATTGCGGCCGCCAGCGGCTATTCCAATGCCAGCAAATTCAGCGCCGCCTTTAAGCGGTGCTACGGGGAGGCGCCCAGCGAGTACCGGCGCGGATACCGGCTGCCGGACGCCCCCTGACGTACACTATTTTGATATAATCCCGCGCACCCAGCTTATCCCGCATACCGTCTGACGAAAGGCTGCTCCTCACTTTTCTGAAAACAGTTTAACCAATGCCTGATCTTGATTCAGACCGCCGAAAGCTTCCCGACTACAATAAATCTGGCATCCTCAAAGGAATAGGCGCAGGTGGAAAGCAGGAGCAGATGATCCTCCGGCTCCACCCGGATGCCTGACTGAAAGCTGCTGGCGGCGCATATCTGCTTTACAAACGCCGACCAGTCATCCTCTGTTTCAAAGGAAGGCCGGAAGGAAAAGCTGTCTCCGTCCACCTCGCAGGCCGCGACTATATCTGCCTCATAATTTCCCGATGCCGTATAAAGCCGTATCGTTTTATGCTTTTCCCAGTAACCGGGATCCTTATATTGCTCCAGGCCGCCGAACATACTGCCGTTTTTCATGTGGTGTCCATGGAGGATCGTGACCGTATCCGTAAAGCCGGAATCACACTGGACGTCCATCATGATGGAGCCTGCGGCGTTCTCTGTGCCGTCCGCCAGATGATGAAGATAAAATTCATTGTCCTCGCCCCGCACGATTGGGTAATCGATCCGGGAGTCCTCCAGATAAATCCAGCCCACCGCATCCTTGCAGGATCTCCGCAGATTTTCAAGCCAGTATGGCAGGGAAGCCTTGCTCTGCCCTTCCCCTGCTTCGGAATTCTTGCCCGGTCCGTCCCCCGCTTCCTCTGGCTCGGAAGCCTCCTTTGCGACCGCCCCATTCGGATCCACATCCCTTTTTGCGTTTGCTCCGTCCGGGTCTGAGGTCGGAAAATATTCCGACGCAAGCCTGTCATAATATTCCAGTCCTTCTTTCCGTTCCGTCAGCTCGCGCCACAGCAGAACGCTCAGAATCCCCGCGGAAATGATACAGGCCGCCAGAACCAGCGCCGCAATCCGTTTTCTCATTCTCTTTTTCTCAGCCCGCCGGGGAGTCATCATTGTCATCCTTTCTCAGCACCCGGATCATCGCTCCCGCGATGATCAGCAGAATCACAATACCGGCCGCATAGACCGGCCAGCGATCCCGCACGCCCGTGGGCACCAGTCCCGATGTTGATGTACCGGAGGGAGTATTACCGGAGGGCGTCTTAGGGCTTGACTGTCCCGCGGGATTTTGTGGTTTTTCCGTCTGGTTCTCCGTTTGTTTTATCGTCTCCGATTCCGCCGGATCCTTTGGTTCCTCCGTCTCCGTTTCTTCCGATTCCGCCGGATTCCCCGGTTTTTCCGTCTCCGGCGGATTCTCCGTTTCCTCTGATTCCGTCGGTTTTTCCGATTTTTCCGTCTCTGGCTGAGTCTCCGTTTGCTGAGGTATCGCAGGATACACATTATAGAATACGGGCAGCTCCAGCTTACTGTTCTCATTGTCCTGATAAAGCACGGCGGCACATTCCAGTCCATGTTCTCCGTTTATCACGGTGACCGTCAGGTAATATCGTTCCTCGTCATAGGCGCAGGCAGCAGTTCCCGGGAGCTGATAAATGGTATACCGGTAAATGCCCGGCTGCGTATAGGTGATCTCCGGAAAGGCGCCCTGCCCTGCGCCCCGGATCGTCAAGATATCTGTCCCGCCTCCCGGTACAGGGGCGTTCTCATCGGCAGGCGCCAGCCTTATCTCGAAGCTGTCAGGAGCCTCCGGTATGGCTCCCCCCAGCACAATGGACGCAGAGATGGAAACGGATACCAGATCTGACTCTGCCAGAACGACGCCATACATTCCAAGCCAAAATGACAGTACAGACAGTGTGAAAACTGTCTGGTACAGAAATTTCTTCATTCCGTTTCCCCTCTCTGAATGATATTCTTCCCTGCATCCTCCAAAAGCGGTATCAGCCCATCCTCTCTGACAACGGTAAGCAATACTGTGCGCACGTCCGTATACTCCGCGGCACAGGTAGACAACGCGACAATCCTGGGACTCCGCATAGAATGCTCCTCCGCCTGCTCGGCAAGCTGCCCGACCGCCCGCACAGCCACTTCATCATATACCAGGGCATTCTCCCTGACATATTCCATCAGTTCCGCAATATGTCCCTCGCACAGCTCCGGCTCAAAAATCATCTCGTCAGAAGCCTCTGTCACCAGACAGCCTATGGTTTCCAGCTCCTCAGCCCCCTCAGGAAGAAGCAGCGTACCTGTCCGGTTCTCCCCAAAAAACTCCGGCTCCCTGTACAGATCCAGATCTCCGAACATCAGGTTTTTTTCCATATGGTGCCCGTAGATTAGGGAGTATGACGCCGAAAAGGTACGGTCGCATCTGGCGTCCAGAAATATACTGCCCGCCAGAGCAAATTTGCCGTAAACATCCGTATTGATATAGGTCAGATTTGTCTCTCCCTGCAATACCGGATCATCAATCCCGGTATGGTCCATGGTGATCCATGCGCATACATCGGGATTGATTCTCAAAAGCTCTTCAAAGGACAAGCCTTCCCCGTCTTCCTCCGCCGCATATCCGACTGCACATCCTCCGCCGCATGATAGACCTGATAATTGTCCCACAGGGCATAGCCGGCGTAAGCTCCCGCCAGCAGCAGGATCACAAATTCCAGCAGATTAATCAAGCTGTTGGTACAGCGAATCAACCGCCGAATCATCTCCGTCGGTTAGTCCCTGTCCGCCGCCGGACGTCTCCGCAGAACCACAAATACCACGCCCAGGATCACAAGGGCCAGAAGGATGAGGTAGGGCAGATTGTCGAGGGTAACGCCGGTACTGATATCTGTACCCTTCCGGTTTGTAACTATTACTTCCTCTTTCTCTTCATCAATCGCTTCATTGGAGACAGAAACAGTACCTCTGTTTTCCTCATTGACAGTGTAAACAGGCTTTTCATAACCGTCAGAAGTATAATCCTTCTCTGTCACAGTATAAGTAACGCCATAAGGAAGATTTTTGAAGATGACTGTCTGTTCTCCCTTTAATTTTACTTTTTGGGTTGCCGTTCCCCCAACAGTTAGTTTAATGGCTTCCGTTTGCTCCACCCCCGCTATACTCCACTTTATACCCTGATATGTGAGATCAGCAGGCGCAGTCAAATTAATTGTAATCTCGAACTCCTTATTTTTGTCAGCCATATTACCTTCCAGCTTTTTTGTCACCTGAAGATCAGCCGCTTGATACTCATTGACAAATCCGGATTCTTCCGTTATTTTCGTTCCTGACATATTTGTATACTTCAAACCGGATACTTCAAGATTCCCAGCTTCATTATATGTAACCGTAGCTGTCACATATATTTCATTATCATCATATACGACTCCCGCAGTAGTTCCGGATGTTTCAGTAATTTTATAAGTATATATACCCGGATGCGTATATGTCGGGAAGGTAAGATTTGCCGTCTTTTCGTTCCCGTTTACCTTCGCTCCTTCTTCGTCATAATCAATCGTTACCTCTGAAGCATCCTTACCATTATACTTCAGCTTCGGCATCGTATCCACAACTACACCCTCTGCTTCTTCTACGGCTTCATTTGTTACCGTAAACGTAAAGGTTTCCGCTGGGCTGGTGGTGCCATCGTTCAGTAAAGAATATACTTTTTTTATCTCCACACCGCTGATGCTTTCAGGCTCAACAGGATCAGTCTCTCCCGCCAATGCCGTCACCCCCACGCTCATGCTCAGCACAAGCCCCATCGCTGCCAAAATTGATTTTAATCTTTTTCTCATGTTCTTCTCTCCTTTTCTCATGAATTTGTATTTTCCTGCTTCTTGCAGGTTTTTGCCCCTTTCGGGAGTATCATAATCCCCTGCGGCGCAGAAGGGTGATTACCTTGCCCTTCACATCCCGCATGGGAATCGGACCAAAATCACGGCTGTCTCTGCTCTGCGTGCGGTAATCGCCCAGAACATAGACACAGCCCTCCGGTACCCGCTCCGGATAAACGCTGCCCTCCCGGGCATAAGTCGGATACATGATCTCACCGGATTTTACAGTGCCGTTTACGGTGAGCTTTCCTTCCTCGCTGTCTATGGTCACTACATCGCCCGCCCGGGCCGCGATACGACCGATATACAATGCGCCGTCCACCTGGTAGGCGATCACATCCTCCGTCTCATACTCCTGATGAAGCCGGAAGATCACGGCCAGATCCCCATCCTTCATGGAGGGGAACATATCAATCCCCTCTACCCTCACCAGCATGAATACCCGGGTAAACAGTATCCAGCCTGCCAATCCCAGAAGGATGACGCACCGAAACAGCAGCAGCAATTCGCTCCTTCGCGCCAGACGCGCCCGCCTGGCGGCGATGACGGACCGTATCGTCTGCTCCTGATTTGGTTTTTCTGCCATTTCTCAGTCCCCCACCTCCCCGTCAGCATCCGGCGAAGACACCGTTTTTTTCTGCTGCTCCAGCAATGTATCATAACGGACGCGCTCCGCCCGCAGAAGCTGCTGATACATCTCATCCAGCTCCGCAAGCTTTTTCCACACATCTCGTTCATTTACACCGAACAACGTCCGGCGAAAACGCAGTTTCTCCAGCCATTTTGCTATGCGCTTTTCTTCCTCGCGCATCCATGGCCGCGATCCGCTCTCGGGATCATTTCTATGCTTCATCCCGCCGCCTCCTTCCTGTGATCAGACGCAGGCAGCATCCGGCTAACGTCAGCGCCAGCAGGAGCAGATATGGCGCTTCCGGCAATGTAACATCTGTATCCACGGTGACTATCTTCTCATTTGTGACCGTTATATCGAGGTCTTTTTCCAGGATATATGTCTCAGATGCCTCCTCTGTCTTAGAAAAGCTCTTTGTCACAAGTTCGCCTTCGGATTCGTCCGCATCCTCCGCTGTCTTCGTCTCAAAAACAGTGGTATAACCCTCCCGTCCTTTCGTATCCTCCGTCAGCGTCAGCTCTACGCCCGCAGGCAGGCCGGTCAACGTCACGCTTTCCTCGTGAGTGAGCGAAAAGGAAATCGTTTTATCCTCATTTACTGTGCACTCTACGCCGTCTGATACGCCAAAATCGGTAACCGCGTTTCCTTCCTTATCGGTCATTTTCAGTGTAAATCCAAACTTCTTTGACCGGTCTCCAAAGTTTCCCGTCACCTTTTTGGTGATGGTCA
The DNA here is from genome assembly GCA_964528295.1 of uncultured Lachnospiraceae bacterium. Classification (GTDB taxonomy): domain Bacteria; phylum Bacillota; class Clostridia; order Lachnospirales; family Lachnospiraceae; genus Choladousia. Next base: position 6,259 of record CAZGRM010000020.1, on the reverse strand, counting down.
CCGACACCGCTCTGGTATTTTTTACTGTCAGATAAAAAGACGTACCTCCGCCGGTAATACCGTCGCCGGAAATCACACTGTTTTCCACCGTAAACCGGATCGGCTCCGCCGCCGGAAGATATCCTGCTGGAGCGGCTACCTCCGTAAGTGTATACGTTCCATCCGGCAAAGCATTCAGAACAATCTGCCCGTCATTGTCAGTAATGATACGGGGCCTGTCCTCATCCTCCCCCGCGGTGACCCACCCATTTTCAGGGCTGTAATAGGTCGTCACCGTTTCACCATCACCGCCAGCGGTCTCGCGTTCCAGAATAAACTCTGCCCCCGCCAGCTTTTTATCGGCATCATCGCTGTCCACCTTGGTGACCGTCAGCCTGTTGGAGCGGTCGGTCACCTGGATGTATGTGGAACGGGAGAACAGGTTCGAGATATCGCCGTAGTCCCGCAGGTCTGTATAATTGGCCATTCCATGATTTTCGCTGCCATACTGATAATCCTGATACAGCAGATAATAGGACCAGCCCACGGAGGTATACAGGCGGCGGGTACTGCCCGTATTGCTATAGCCTGTTTCCCCCTCCGCCAGTTTTCTGTCCGAGAAGACAGCATAGTTGAACAGCGCATTGTCCTTTCCCTTATTGTAGATCAGATACGTGGTCAGGGCATCCGGCTGACTGCTGACGGTCTCTGTCTTCGCCGCGAAGCCGGTTCCCGTATAGGACTCCAAATAGGACCAGCCGCCTTTCAGGGCATTGTACACCTCAGCAAAGCGGACCGTCGGCTGTGACACCAGCATCTGCTCGTATACCCAGGTCAGCGTATTATCGATCTCACCCTGGGAGGCGAACTTGTCCAGCGTAGCTACCACATAGCCCGGGCCCCGCGCCACGGTGACGCCGTCATCCGCGGTGCCCGCGTTGGCATAGACGGCAGTGCTGTCCACCACCACCTGCACCTCCGCCGTATTCAGTGTATATCCGCCCGGAGAAGCGATCTCCCGTACAACGTAATACCCCTTCTGAAAATTAGTGTCGGTTCCAAAAACAGCGGTGCCGTCTTCTTTTGCGATCGATTCACTGTTTGTGACCCGCAGCTCGACCGGATTGACCGTATAGGTGGTCCCGGAAAAATTCCCGTCTCCGTCTATCTTGCCCACAGTGATCACTCCGCTGGAGCCGTCGATCTTATAAGTATAACCACTGTCTTCCCCAATTCTGGCCGCACCCCTGTTATCCCCGTCCTCATCGGGACTCAGGTAAATATGGGAGCCGTCGCCGGCAATATAATAGAATAATCCCTCTGCGGCGTCGTCCTCACTCTGTCCGACGGAATACATGGCGAAAGCCGCCCCATTTACCAGCTTCCCTGCTTCATCCATCTTCTGCACAAACAGGCGGTTGACCAGATTCGGTACCTCAATGGATGCGCCGAACGTATTATCAAAATCATAATTATTCGCCGAAGTTGCCGTGACACGGAAGGTATTCGAGGCATTCGCTTCCTCCAGGCTGTCCGCTGTTGTCCAGTAGTAAGCGGTGGCGTACTGCATATTTTCCGCAAGATAGGCCTGAAGCTCATCCTCCGATCCCTCATAGGACTTTGTGAGCATACGGTAATAATTTCTGATGCTCCCGGGCAGCTGGGTCATAGTCAGCTGCATGGCTCTGCTGTTGGTCATCTCAAAAACCGTGTCGCTGTAGCTGTCTTCCTGATCCAGCTTTCTGGCTGTCTCAATCACCGCATTCATAAAATCATCTCTGCCGACCACACCGTCCGCCATCGGCACCGGATAGAGATAGTAGCCGGAGATGCTGTTTCCATACACCGGAGCCCAGTTGGCTGTCTCACTTGGATCAAAGCCATCTCCCCGGTCGCCCGTATATTTCAATACTACCGCAAACAGCGTGCCCTTCACTGAGGAAATACCGACTGTCGGATCATAATAATGAATCGTGATCTCGCCGTCACTCGTTTTATTAACAGTACCATCCTTCACCAGAGATGAAAGCGCTTCTGAACTGATATTCCCCTCTTCGTCCACCACAGAGCGATCACTCAGGCTGAGATACTGGGTCGCGGTGACAATGATCGTCGCGGCGGCATAGGCTCCTGAGGAATATATATTGTCACAGTACAGCACATTGTTTTCCAGATACAGCCAAACCTCATCGGACACCAGACGATACCCGTCGGGCACCCTGATCTCCCGGAGTATGAAGTATTTGCTGCCCGCCATCATCTCCAGCTCGGCCAGAGACAGTGCGAATCCTTCTTCATTCACAAAGGTCATATGGCCGCTCTCATCTGTGTAGCCGTAATATATGGGGGTGATGGTACGTCCGGCATACTCCCCGGATGTGATCGTGATCGTTCCCGTCTTCTTTGTCACGGCTCCGTCTTCATCCGTCTCATCTTCCAGGGCAATCTCATACGTCATGCCATCCAGAGCGGTATATTCATATTCCCCCGCCTCCGTCTGCCGGTCCAGCCGGTACTGATACTGGTACGTCCCGTCCGCGTTTGTCTGTTTTCTGGCAGTATAAAGGGCAAATTCCGCCTCGGGCACCGGATCACCGTACTGATCCACCTTGACAATCGAGCTCTCCGGAATCTCCTGCAGGTTATACGACAGGTGCAGATTTGAATCCCAGTTTCCCCGCTCCAGATAGAAAAATTTCAAGGTGTGATAGGTATCATTCGCGTAAGTATTTCCATTCCAGGTTGTGACGTCCTCCTTTCCCGCGGCCCGATAAGCATCGCGAAGAGTAGTGACCTCGCTTCTGTTGACTGTCACAGCGCCTGTAGAAAAATTAATATCGAGACTTGCCCGGTCATGAATACCGCCCAGATCGGCCACCAGTACATCATCAATGAAAACCCACACGTCATCGTCGCCCGCAAAATCAAAAACCATAGGCGTACTCTTCTGAGAAGTCGTATACCCTCCGTACTCCTGATTAAACCGGGCTGTCAGTGTCATCCCGAAGTAATGGTTGATCCTGCTGTCTCTTGATGTGACGTCCATCACCTCTGAAAATTGATTATACGGGAAGAACTGCCCATCCGGGCTTTTTCCGCTGGCCAAAACGCCCGCGGTCTCATAGAGCGTAATCTCGTTCGTCTCCGTATCCAGCTCCGCAAAATTCTTTGCGCTGTTATAGTAGTAATAACCATTGCCGTCAAGCTGGAGCAGGCCGGTAACGCCGCTGTTCACCGCCCGGTATCCACCGGCATCCGTATTTTTCGGATCAAACAGGTAAGCCAGCGATTTGCCGCTTCCTGTCAGCACCGGATAACCGCCGCTCAGCGTATTTTCTACAATCCCAGTACATGGACTGATTCCATTCGTATAGGCATTTATACCGCTTCCCACTATGTTCGCGTCCGTAGAACGGTTAAAGTGGAGCTCACTATAGTTATTTATTCCGCCAAGTACATTTCCATTTCCATTTTCATTAAAATCGCCGCCCTCCGGCCACCGCTCCGTTGTCCAGTAATCAAACATGTTTATCACTGTACTGGCCGGGGATACGGCATCACTTACCGTTTTTATGTCACTGGTTTCATAAATGTAATAGACATTACTGCGGGCAGGACTGTACGTACCTGTATCCTCTACCTGCACATACCATTTTCCGTCCGCCTGAATATAAGCGGCATCTGTAAGATTCTGCTGGGAATAATATGCGTCCGGAGCGTACTGAAACGGACAATTGTCTGTGTCAGCGCTGTCAAACTCATACCCATACGTTCCGTAGGCCGCCTCAAAATAATCAAGCGGTATCAGATAGTAATTGGTATCCGCTACCCACAGGGCCTCAGACAGTGCGTTTTCCCCGTCATAGGAAGCGACAACCTTCCATGACGCGGCCTTGCTGGTTTTTGCCTGCATCCAAAGGCGGAATGCCCCCGCCGGTTCCGTACTAAATGTGAAATAAACGCTGCTGGCAGGAATGCCGCCGGCAAGTCCTTCTACTCTGACATACCAGTCGTTTCCTATCTGCGCATAGGCCGCCAAAGTCAGATTACCGCTGTCTCCATCCGCGGCATACCGGATCGGGCACGCGCCGTCCGAGTGAAAGGTATAACCGTACTTTCCATACTTTTCTGTAAAATAGCTGACCGGTATAAAATAAATATCCCTATTCTCTATCTGCCGGATTGCCCCGCTGCCATCCACCAGCGTCTCGATCAATTCAAAGCTGCTGTCGTTTTCACCTTCATACAGATTCAGTTGGAAGTCAGCTACCGAAGCTGTACTATATTCATAGTAAACATTACAGCGCGCCACATCGGCATCTGGTCCGCTGTATGTACCAGTGTCCTTTACCTGTACATACCAGCCGTCACCTGTCTGAACATAACAGGCTTCTGTAAATTCCTCCCCCGGCGTTCCCGCGTCCGGGGTATACCAGAACGGGCATTCTCCCGAATCCGCCTCATCAAACTCATATCCCCAGCCCCCATAATTTTCTTCAAAATAGCTGATGGGAAGCAGATAATCATCTGTGTCTGTCACATGCAAAGCGTCACTCAGCTCATTTCCCACGCCATACGCGCTAGCTACTGTATAGGATGAACTCCTGTCTGCCTTCACATGCTGCCAGAGCCGGAAAGCTTCTGTCCTTTCAGTCTCAAAATCAAACCAGATGTATGCGTCAGCGCTTTGGGAACTGTTTTCCCTGGCGGCGCATTTCACTCCGACATACCATTCGCCGCCCGCCCGCACGTAAGCGGTGTCTCTCAAATCACTACCGGATTCGTCCGAGGAATACCGGAAGGGACACTCCTCCGCGGAAGCGAACCTGTATCCGGCGCTCCCATAATATGTCTCAAAATAGCTGACCGGTATGAAATAAATCTCACTGTCCTCGATCCGCAAAATTCCTTCCTTGACCGCAGTCGATGGTAAGACCATTTCGGTATTTCCGCCGCTCTCTGTTTGATACAGCTGGAGGGTCAGCCCGTCCGCCGCGTCGGATATTGTATATTCATAATAGATATTACTGCGGGCAGGATCGTTTCCATCGGTGATTTCAACACTCACATACCATTTATCATTGACCTGGATATAGCCAGATGGCAGCATCTGGTCTCCCGCCGTCTTTGCGTCCGGGTCATAAGAGAACGGGCATGACTCCGTATTTGTTCCGTCAAATTCATACCCATAGCTGCCATAGACCGTCTCATAGTAGCTGACCGGAATCAGGTAACTGTCTGTACCCTTGATCTGAAGTACGTCCGTCACCTTTGTATGCGCTCCGATCAGACCGGAGGTAGTCCACTCCCAGTCTGAGTAATCAGCGATCTGCGTATATGTACTGTCTTTGGAGCCTTTAATCCACATCCAGATATAAAATTCACCGACCTCTTCCGTTTCCAAAGTATCATCAACGCTCAGTGTCATACTGCCGCTGTTCCGCTCCGGATTCTCCGGCAGGCCTGCGTATCCCAGAATCGCCGCGTCACCCGCGTCCCATGTGACATACCGCACAGCGTCTTCATAATCTCCCTCGATCGTTCTGATCACGGTATTTCCTGACTGATCCGGGACAACGGCGGCCACAATTCCTACCCGGTCCGCTTGTCCGTCCCCATCCGTATCAAAGAATACCAGATCGCCGGGAGCCGGAGTCCAAGCCTCCGCTTCTTCATAGAGGCGGAAGCTTTCATAGCCTGCGGCCTCACCGGAAAGTATGCTGACCCATTGGGCGGCATCCGCGGATTCCGGCATATAGTCCTCCGAAATACCCGCATAGTTCAGGCAGAAGGATACAAACAACGCGTCCCAGTCGGCATAAACCCAGTCCTTCCCGTACCATTCGCCATAGCGAGTATACCCTTTGACTTCCCCCGTCTCTGTCGTAATATAATCTGACGTACTCTCGGCATACCCAAGCTGGCTTTCCGCCACAGCCAGGAGATCGGCTGCCCATATCCCCGTCAGCTCCACATTTCTCAGCGCCGCCTCCCAGTCCTCCTCACTCTCCGTCTCCTTCTGATCCGTCCCAGTTTCAGATTCTATTTCAAGATCCGGCTCTATCCCGGATTCGGTTTCGGTTTCCGCCTCATCTCCTGTCACCACTTCGCTGGTCGGCTCCGACTCACTGTCCGGCTCCGTCTCTGACTCGCCGCCCGGCTTGCTATTTGGCTCTGACTCCGACTCTGACTCACCGTCCAGTTCCGGCTCACTGTCCGCTTCCATCTCGCTGTCTGTTTCTGTCTCACTTTCCGACTCTGTCTCACTTTCTGTCTCTCC
>CAZGRM010000019.1:0-29914 GCA_964528295.1 uncultured Lachnospiraceae bacterium | reverse complement strand
GGGAGGAGTTCTGCGACTGGTATATCGAGATGGTGAAGCCCCGCCTCTACAGCGACACCGACACCACAAAGGCGGCGGCGCTGTGGACGCTGAAGACGGTGCTGACCAACGCCCTGAAGCTGCTGCACCCCTATATGCCCTTCATCACCGAGGAAATCTACTGCACCCTGAAGCCGGAGGAGGAGTCCATCATGATCTCCGCCTGGCCGGAGTATCAGGAGGCCTGGAATTTCGCCCGGGAGGAGCGGGAGGTGGAGACCATCAAGGAGGCCGTTCGGGCCATCCGAAATGTGCGCACCGGCATGAACGTGCCCCCCAGCAAGAAGGCGCAGGTATTTGTGGTATCGGAAAACCAGGAGATCCGGGAGATCTTTGAGAAGGGGCAGGTGTTCTTCGCCACCCTGGGCTACGCCAGCAGCGTACACGTACAGGCCGACAAGGCCGGCATCGGCGAGGACGCCGTGTCCGCCGTGATCCCGGAGGCCGTGATCTACATGCCCTTCGCGGAGCTGGTGGATCTGGAGAAGGAGCTGGCCCGCCTGAAAAAGGAGGAGGAGCGCCTGACCAAGGAGCTGGCCCGGGTCAACGGCATGCTGAACAACGAAAAATTTGTGAGCCGCGCCCCCCAGGCCAAAATCGACGAGGAGCGGGCAAAGAAAGAAAAATATACCCAGATGATGGAGCAGGTGAAGCTCCGTCTGGCCCAGCTCTCCTGAGCTTTGTGACAAGAAAAAATCCGGCCGTGACCGTCAGGTCCGGCCGGATTTTCTTATCCCCAAAGGGATTACGCCCGGCTTGTATTGTCGTACAGGGCCTGGGCCAGAGCCGCCGCCTCCCCGGGCTCCAGGATTCCCCGGACCAGGTTTCGCACCGCCGTCCCCAGGGCGAACTCGTACCGGTAATTGGTGAAGGAGGGCACCCGGACAGGGCCCGTGCCCCGGACGCCGATGTCGAAGCTCTTGATGGAGATCCCCAGCCAGGGGAAAAGATTGAAATGCTTGAAATTGTTGTAAACGTCCACCAGAGGGGAGGTGCCGCCCAGCCGCACCAGCAGGGAGGCGATGTCCGGGGAATAATACCAGTGGAAAAACTGGCGGCAGGCCTCCACCCGGGAGGAATATTTGGAGATGCCGATGACGCCGCCTCCCAGCAGAGGATGCCCTCCGGGAAGGAGGCCGGCCCCGATATTTCCCACCACATTGGAGTGCTTGGAATTGATCACCTGGGCGGCGTGGTTGGAGTAGACCGCGACCATGGCGGTCTTGTTGTCGGCGAACTGCTGGACGCTGTCACTCCAGTAGGGCTGCCAGGTGGCGAAACGGGTCATCTCCAGATACTGCTTCATGGAGTGGATCATCTCCGGGCAGTCCAGCCGAAGCTGGCCGCCGCCGTCACAGACACTTCCGGTGTTTGCCAGATAATAGGGCAGGAAGTCGCTGGCGGCAAACAGGGCTGAGCCGCCGGTGAGGCTGGTGCCGTACTGGGTGGGAGAGTCGGGATTGCGGGAGGAGGTGAAAAACTCCGCCACCCGCAGGTACTGCTCCAGTGTTTCCGGCACCAGGAGGGTTTCGTGGTACCGCTCATAGTAGGCCCGGGAAAGCTTGGCGTCCTGAAAGAGATCACTGCGGTACAGAAGGACCTGGACGCTGGGATCAAAGGGAAGCGTGTAGTGGGTGCCGTTTATGGTGCAGTAGCTGTCGTAGGCCCGGGCGATCAGCTTCTGAGGCAGATGTTCCGGGGTGATCCCCGCCTCCCTGAGAGGCAGGTAGGTCCGTTCCCCCAGCTCATCCAGCCGGGCCATATCCATGCGCACCAAATCAAAGTGGAAGCGCTGGCTCAGCATCTCGATCTGGGAGTGGAGGTCGTCATAGGGCATGCTGATGAGCTTCAGGTGAATGCCGCTGACCTCCTCAAAGAGGGGCAGCAGCTTTTCCAGGGCGTTGGTGGAGGGATTGGCCATGGTCAGCAGGGTGATCTCCTGGGGAGGCTGCCGCAGGACATGGGGAAACTGGTAGGAGAATCCCTTGGAGGGCAGCAGCGTCTGCTCCGGCAGGGGGAGCTTCTGCTGGAGAAAGCCGCAGAGCAGTTCGCGGATGCGCACGCCCATTTGGCTGTAGTCCAGCTCATAGACCTCAAACAGAGGGCTGGAGGAGGCGCCCAGGGTAAGAATTTCCGGGTGCCGCCCCCCGCGGGCAATGCGGTAGGCCAGCTCCGCGGCCTGGGCCCGGAGGAGGCTGCTGGTGACGATCGCGTCAAAGTCCGTCCCGTCAGAGACGATGTCGAAGGCCTTGGTGGTGGCCAGATTGAAGTCCGAGGAGAAGCGCAGCAGGAAGGCGGGATGATCCCCCAGCCCCAGCCGGATCCCCTCCAGCAGCTGGTCCATGTAGGAAAAGCTGCTGGAGGAACAGAAAAAGGCGATTTTCTCTCTGCCCTGCTTCGCCAGCCGGGCGCCCAGCCGCAGACCAATCTCATGGAAATCAAAGGAAAAAAAGAATTGTCCCGGTTTTAGTTTTTTCGGCCGGCGGTCCACAAAAATCACCGGGCAGGGCAGGGAGCCGTAGTGGGAGCCGGATTTCTCCGCCAGGCAGGAGACGGTGACGATGGCCGCCAGGCTGGAGAGGGGGAGGCGGTTCAGGATATTTTTCTCATTTCCGGCAATGTCCTCCGTGACATGGACGCAGGTGTCATAGCCCGCCTTCAGCAGAGAAATTTGCAGAGAGACGTACAGATCCTGATAAAAGTCCTCGTGGAGGGAGGGCACGATGACAGCCACCGTCATGGGAGTCCCCTGCCGCAGCATCTGTGCCTGAGCGTTTGGAACGTATCCCAGCCGCTTGGCCGCCTCCTCCACCAGACGAATCTTTTCCACACTGACCTTTCCTGTTTTATTCAGAACGTTCGACACCGTTCCGTGGGAGACACCGGCTTCCCGGGCGATATCCTTGATGGTAGGCATAGAGGCCTCCTTTCCGCTTGTTTCCTGACGCATAGTTCTTTCTGAAAATACAATAGCAAAAAAGTGAGGGACGCGCAAGAAAAAACATAAAATTGGTTCGTTCAAAAAAGAATCCCGGATATTTTTGGAAAAAAACTGGTAAAGAAGAAATGAGTATAGAAAAACTGCATAAAAATAGTGTAAATAAATTGTAAAAAAGAGACAAAATGATCGAAAGACGAGAAAAACTAATTGACACGTTCCAATCGCTGTTATAGAATAAAGTTGAAACAAGGAAGGCGGTTCAGAGAAGAGCGGCATTTCTAAAACCAAGAAGATTATAAAAGGAGGAAACAAAATGAAAAGACTGACAGCGGCATCGTTGACGTTGGCAATGGCGGTGAGCCTGATGGCGGGCATGAGCGTTCAGGCGGAGGAAGAGCTGGTACAGGGCACCGGCGTGACACTTACTGTTTATACGAACTCAGGCTCGGACGGCCGGGGCGACTGGCTGGTGGAGCGGGCGGCTCAGGATGGTTTCGATATTCAGTATATCGAGGCCGGAGCGGCAGAGATTCAGAACCGTCTGCTGGCGGAGAAGGAGTCTCCCATCGCCGATGTGGTGTACGGAATGAACTCCATCATCTGGGAGTCCCTGAAGGCGGAGGATATCCTGCTGCCCTATACGCCGGTTTGGGCCGATGAGATCCCCGAGGGTCTGAACGATCCGGACGGATATTATTTCGCCATTGTGAAGCAGGCTATCCTTCTGGTTTACGATGAGAACCGGATGAGCGCGGAGGAGGCCCCCACAGACTGGCTGGATCTGGGAAATAATGAGGCGCTGGCCGGGAAATACGGCTACACGGTGAGCCTGAGCGGCGGCACCGTTCGGAATGTGCTGGCAGGTATTCTTTCCCGCTATGCGGATGAGAACGGCAAGCTGGGTATCTCCGACGAGGGCTGGGAGGAGATCGCCAAGTATTATCAGAATGGTACGGCCGTTGAGGACGGCGCGGAGCTGTATGCGCTGATGGTGGATGACACGAACCCCATCCTGTGCGGACAGATGTGGTCCAGCGGAATCGAGACCCGGGATGAGCAGTACGGCACAAAGACCGCCTATGTGCTTCCCGAGGTGGGCGTTCCCTATGCGGTGGAGGGCATCTCTATCGTGAACGGCACAAAGAACGAGGAGGAGGCCCAGAGATTTATGGATTGGTTCGGCAGCGCTCAGATCCAGGGCGAGTGGGCGGAGGAATTCTCCACACTTCCGGCCAACGTAAACGCGGTGGACAAGGCCAACGAGTTCAACCAGGAGATCGCGGAGCTTCCGGCTCAGGACATTGACTGGGCGCTGGTGGCGGAGAATATTGACGCATGGTGCGAGGAGATTGAGCTGAATTACATGCCGTAAGGCGGAAACGAACACAAAGGACTTTGGACTGGCTGGTTTTCTTCAAAACCAGCCAGTTCCAAAATGAGAAAAAGGCGGAATGTGGAAAACGGAAGGATGAAGGAGGATCGGGATGATCAAGCTTGAAAAAATCGGAGTCACCTTCGGCACCTTTGAAGCGCTGAAGAATATTAATATTCATGTAAAGGAAGGAGAGTTTTTTACCTTCCTGGGCCCGTCGGGATGCGGAAAGACCACTACGCTTCGGACCATCACCGGATTTATACAGCCCAGCTCCGGCCGAGTCAGCGTGCGGGGCACCGACATTACCGATATGCCGGTGGAGAAGAGAAATATCGGTATGGTGTTTCAGAGCTACGCTCTGTTCCCCACCATGAGTGTGTACGAAAATATTGCCTTCGGTCTGAAGGTTAAAAAGATAAATAAAGAGGAGATCCGCAGAAAGGTGCTGGCTATGGCCGAGAAGGTGGATCTGAACGAGGATCAGCTGAAAAAGAAGGTGTCGGAGCTGTCCGGAGGGCAGCAGCAGCGTGTGGCCATCGCCCGGGCTTTGGTCACCTCACCGGAGATTATCTGTCTCGATGAGCCCTTATCCAACCTGGACGCCAAGCTGAGAGTGCAGCTGCGCAATGAGCTGAAGGATCTGCAGCGCAGATTCGGCATCACCACCGTCTACGTCACCCACGATCTGGAGGAGGCTCTGACACTGTCCAACCGGATTGCCGTTTTCAACAAGGGAGTCATCGAGCAGATCGGTGAACCGAATGAGATTTACAATCATTCCGCCACAGAGTTTGTCTGCAATTTCATCGGAGATATCAACCGCCTGAGCAGAGAGTTTCTGGAGGAGGCGGGAGCCAGGCGGGTGCCCGGCATCGATCTGGACAAGCACAGCTATATCCGTTTAGAGCGGATGCACGTGAACGACAACGGAGTGGGGGATACCCTCAGTGTTTCCGGCGTGGTGCAGAGCTATGAGTATTACGGTCTCTACATCAAATACAGCCTGGATGTACACGGCCAGATCATCAAGGTGATCGAGAAGAACAGCGGAAATCCCCTCTACCGCGCGGGGGAGACGGTGACTGTGCGGTTTAACCCGGCGGATATTATGCAGTATGAGGGGTGAAGAGTATGAAGAAGAAAAAGAAGTTTACATCCCAGACGATTGTTGATCTGCTTGTCTTTGTGTTTTTTGTGTGGTTTGTTTTTGCCTGCCTGATTCTGCCAAATATCAATACGGTCTGGAGCGTGTTTTTCCAGGAGGAGGGCTTTACACTGGAGCCTCTCCAGAAGCTGATCAACTCCGAGCGGGCCATGCGCAGCTTGAAAAACAGCTTCATTCTGGCCCCCACCCTGTCCCTGTCGGTGGGATTTGTGGGCATCAGTCTGGTGCTGATCACCGAGTATTTTGATGTGAAAGGGGCCAAGATCCTCAGACTGGGGTATATGACCACCCTGATCTACGGCGGCATCATTCTGGTGTCGGGCTACAAGTTCATCTACGGCAGCAACGGATTTCTGACAAACATTTTTGTGAAGATCTTTCCCAGCTTTCCTGCCACCTGGTTTCAGGGCTACTGGGCCGTGCTGTTTGTCATGACCTTCGCCTGCACCTCCAACCATATGATTTTCCTGCGAAACGCCATGCGGTCCGTGGATTTCCAGACGGTGGAGGCGGCGCAAAATATGGGGGCCTCCCAGATTCAGATTTTGATGAAGGTGGTGCTTCCCGTGCTGACACCCTCCCTGCTGGCGGTGACGATCCTCACCTTCATCACGGGCTTGTCAGCCACCAGCGCTCCTTTGCTGGTGGGCGGAACAAATTTCCAGACCATCACCCCCATGATTCTTTCCTTCTCCCAAAACGTGGGCTCCCGGGACCTGGCGGCTCTTCTGGCCCTGTTTCTGGGAATTGCCACCATCCTGCTTTTGACGGTGATGATGCAGATTGAGAAGCGGGGACATTATATGTCGGTGTCCAAGGTGAAGACTACCGTCGTGAAGCAGAAGATTCAAAATCCGGTGGTCAATGTGCTGGTACATATTTACGCCTATATTCTGTTTTTGATCTATGTGATCCCGGTGGTTTTGATTATACTGTTTTCCTTCACGGACTCCGCCACCATCGCCAGCAGAAAGCTGGATTTCTCCAAGCTGACCCTGAGTAATTACGCGGCAGTGTTCCGAAAGGCTTCGGCCTACCGGCCTTTCCTGGTCAGTATCGTTTATTCGGCGTTGGCGGCCGCGGCCGTGGCGGTATTGGTGCTTTTGGCCTGCCGGATTATTCAGAAGCGGAAGTCAAAGCTTTCCGCGGCACTGGAGTACAGCCTTTTGATTCCCTGGCTGCTGCCCACCACGCTGATCGCCATCGGGTTGATTACCACCTACAATACGCCCAGGTTCTGGATGCTGAACAAGGTCCTGACCGGGACGGCGGTGATCATGCTCCTGGGCTACATAATCATCAAGATCCCCTTCACCCTGCGTATGACGAAAGCGGCCTTTTTCTCCCTGGATGACTCCCTGGAGGACGCGGCGAGAAATCTGGGGGCCAAGCCCATCTATACCTTTTTCCGGGTGATTCTGCCGGTGATCATGCCCACGGTGCTGGCCATCTTTGCCTTGAATTTCAACGGACTGCTCAGCGACTATGATATGTCTGTCTTCCTGTATCATCCGCTGAACCAGCCCTTGGGAGTATATATCAAGTCCCTGACCGACGCCCAGACCAATGCGGACAACACAGCCATGACCTTTGTCTATGCGGTGCTGATGATGATTATCTCCGGCATTGTGCTGTATCTGGTCTATGGCCGGGGCGGCAATCAGACGATTCGGAATAACGAGCATTAAATACTTGAAAATAGGAAGAAGAGGTGCGAAAATGGTAGGAAGAGAATGCTATAGCGAGATAAACAGAGACATAAGCGAAGCACTGGAGGAAAAGAAGGTGCTGGTGGCCGTTCACAGGGGAACCTGGGGCGGAAATATCGTGGAGAACACTATCGCGGCCTACGAGGCGTGCCTGGCCATGGGAGCGGAAATGTTTGAGGTGGATTTGTCCAATTCCACGGACGGGGTACTGTACGCCTGCCATGACGGGGGAGAGACGCGGCTGTTCGGGAGAGAGGAGAATATCAAAACCATGTCCTCCCGGGAGATTGACAGCCTGACAGTGAGAAACTGCATCGGAGAGCCGTCGATGCACCGGCTGGAGCGTTTTGAGGAGATCCTGGAGCACTTTTCCCACAGAGGGTTTTACAATGTGGACCGGGCCTGGTGGTTTTTGCCCCAGCTCCATGAGGTGATGAGCAGATACCCGGAGGCGGTGACCAGAGCGGTGATCAAGACCCCGGTGAAGGAGGAATACCTGGAGTTTTTCCGCGCGTGCCCGGTGAAATACATGTACATGCCCATCGCTTATAATATGGAGGAGGTGCGTCAGGTCCTCGCCTGCCCGGACATCAATACGGTGGGGGTGGAGGCCATTGCGAAGACCCCGGAGGATGAGCTGTTCCAGGAGGAGAATGTGAGATGGATGAGAGATCAGGGCCTCTTTGTGTGGGTCAATGCCATCACGCTGGGAGGTCTGAAGCAGCATATCCTGTACGGCGGTTTGGATGATGATCTGGCTCTGCTGGAGGGACCGGAGAAGTCCTGGGGAAGGATTATGGACAAGGGGGTCAATGTGATTCAGACCGACTGGCCCGTACAGCTGAGTCAATACCGCAGGGAGAAGCTGAATCGTGTATGAGTTGTTTTACGGAACGGGAAATGTGAGTAAATTTAAAAATATGGAGGCGGTTCTGGCCGGTCTGCCGATCCGGCTGATCAGCCCCGGACAGCTGGGGATCGGGCTGCCGGAGGTGGTGGAGGACGGGACCACGCCGGCGGAGAACGCCCGGAAGAAGGCCCTGGCCTACTACCGGGCCTCCGGCCTTCCCTCCATGTCGGTGGACTCCGGGCTCTACCTGGAGGGTGTGGCTCCCCAGGACCAGCCGGGGCTGTACGTGCGCCGGGTGGGGGGCAGGGTTCTGACGGATGAGGAATTTATCGCCCACTACAGCGGCCTGGCCAAAAGGCTGGGAGGCCGGGTGAGGGCCCGGTTTGTGAACGGGCTCTGCGTGGTCCGGGAGGAGGGGCGGATGAAATGCGCCCAGGGCAGCTTTATCTCCACGGACTGGTTCTGGATCGTGGAAAAGCCCCACCCCCAGCGGCTGGAGGGCTTCCCGATGGAGAGTATCGCCCTGTGTGCCGACTCCGGGAAATACCGGATCGAGGCCCTCAAGGAGAGCGAGCGCACCGGCCTGGGCTCCGCCATGGGCCGCGGCTTCCGGCAGGTGTTCCGGGAATATCTGGAGGGAGATGACCGGTGGAGGATTGAGGATTTCTGGTGATTTTCCGTTTCTGAAAAATGCGGGTTCCACAGCGGACCCGCGTTTTTTGTGTGGTAGGAAGCTTTGTTTCCTGTGTCACAAAACTCTCCGGCGGATGCGTGTTCACACGAAAGGAAGAGGCTGCCTGGGACAACCGCGCTTGGCACAAAATTCCTTTTTAATACGGGAATCGCCCGGCCCCTCATATTGACAAAAGAAAACCGGAATGCTATATATATTCTCACAATCTGAGAGTTTGCGGGGAAGAGACGCATATGAAAAACTTAGAATTATATATCCATATCCCATTCTGTGTCAGAAAATGCGAATACTGCGACTTCCTGTCCGCCCCTGCGGAGGCGGCCCTGCGGGAACGCTATCTGGAGGCTCTGAAGCGGGAGATCAGCGGCTTCCCATACAGAGAGGAGTACCAGATCACCACCGTCTTCTTCGGCGGCGGCACCCCCTCCCTGCTGACGGGGGAGCAGATGGAAGGCCTGATGAAAACCATCCGCCAGAATTTTCACTTCGCCTCTTTGGAAAATCCGTCGGGACATATGCCGGACGGGATGAAATCTGGCGGATTGGAGGAGCGGTATGTTGACGAGGCGGCGCGCGCTAGGCGTGAGGAGCGGCGCGTTGGTGGGGGAGCGTGCGGCAGGTGTGAGGAGCGGTGCGTAGACGAGTCAGTGTGCGACAGACGTGAGGAGTGGTGCGTTGGTGGGGAAGCGCACGGCAGGTGTGAGGGGCACCCGCTTGACACCCCGGAGCCGGAAATCACCGTGGAGTGCAACCCCGGCACGGCGGACCGGGAAAAGCTGGAGCAGTACCGCCGGGCGGGGATTAACCGGATCAGCTTTGGCCTCCAGTCGGCAAAAAATCAGGAGCTGAAAGCCTTGGGACGCGTCCACACCTGGGAGGATTTCCTGCGAACCTACAAGGCGGCCAGGGACGCCGGATTTACAAACATCAACATCGACCTGATGTCGGCTCTCCCCGGGCAGACCCCGGATTCCTGGGAGGAGACCCTGGGCCGGGTCCTGGCCCTTCGGCCGGAGCACATATCCGCCTACAGCCTGATCATCGAGGAGGGCACCCCCTTCTATCAAAAATACCGGGAGGACGAGGAGCGCCGGGACAGGGGAGAGACGCCCCGATACCTCCCCTCCGAGGAGGCGGAGCGCCAAATGTACCGCCGCACCCAGGAGCTATTGGCGGAGCAGGGCTATCACCGCTACGAAATCTCAAACTACGCCCGCCCCGGCTTCCAGTGCCGCCACAACATCGGCTACTGGACCGGAACCGAGTACGCGGGCTTCGGCCTGGGCGCCTCCTCCCTCCTCCGCCACACCCGCTGCCGCAATCCCGAAAACCTGGAGGCCTACTTGGAAGAGTACGAAAAACATCCGCCGCGGCCCGCCAAAGCATTATCCCCTCTGCCCCCCGCCCTCCGCGCCGGCTCCCGGACCCGGGAAACCATCCCCCTGTCCCTCCGGGACCAGATGGAGGAGTTCATGTTCCTGGGCCTGCGTCTGACCGCAGGGATATCCGAGGCCGATTTCCTCCGCCGCTTCGGCCGTCCCATACAGGAAATATACGGTCCCCCGCTGGAAAAATTACAGCAAAAAGCGCTGCTAAAACGAGAAAACAACCGGATCTCCCTCACCCCCCTCGGCGTCGACGTGAGCAACCAGGTCCTGGCGGAATTTCTCTTTTAAAAAAGGGCGGCACACATACCGTAAATCCCGCACCCCGCCGCCCGGAAAATTTACTTGACAACGAAAAACAGATTATGTATAATCTAGAAAATATTTATTTCAGGAGGATTTTGCATGTTAAGTGTTATTGTAATGGAGAAAACCGCAAAATAAATATTGCGTGGGTGACATCTGGTATCACGTCAGGAGTCTGCCCATTTGCTGCCATCTGAGATGGTCAGCGTTTTCGCCTTACAATTGCTTAATATTATGGTAGATCATTTCCGGAATACGATAAGCATGGCTGTCAGGCCATGCTTTTTTTACACTTTCGGAGATCAGAAATAAAATGCGGGACCATGGTATCTTATGCTCTTTGGGCAGCCATGGCCTTTTTTATTGTAGGGCGGCCCCGCACCGGCAGGCGGGTAAATTTACAATAAGAAAGGAAATCAAAAAATGAGCAAAACCATCATCGAAACCAAAGACCTGGTAAAGAAATACCGCAGATACAAGAAAAAAGAAGGCCTCCGGGGCAGCATAGCCGGCCTGTGGAGGCGGGAGTACGAGGAAAAAACAGCCGTAAACCGGGTGAACCTGTCCGTGGAGCAGGGGGAATTCATCGGCCTGATCGGCCCCAACGGAGCCGGAAAGACCACCCTCATCAAAATGCTGACCGGCATCATCGCCCCCACATCCGGCGGCATCCAGGTGCTGGGATACTATCCCAACGATCTGAAAAATGAGTTCAAAAAACGGTACGCCGTGGTCATGGGCCAGAAAAGCCAGCTCTTCTTCGAGCTGACCGTCAACGATACCCTGCGCCTGTTCAAGGAAATATACGAAATCCCCGAGACGGAGTATCGGAAAAACAGGGCTTACTTTGCCGCTCTCTTCGGGGTGGAGGAGCTGATGGACGTTCCGGTGAGGACTCTCTCCCTGGGGGAGAGAATGAAGATGGAGCTGATGGTGGCCCTGCTTCACAACCCGGAAATCCTGTTTTTGGATGAGCCCACCATAGGGCTGGACGCGGTAGCTTCGAAGCAAATACGGGGTTTCCTGAAAGAAATCAATGAGAAAAAGGGCACCACAATCCTGCTGACCTCCCACTACATGGAGGACATCAAGACCCTGTGCCGCCGGACCGTGGTGATCAATCACGGCGTCAAGCTGTACGACGGCTCCACCGACACCCTGTTTGAGCGGTATCAGAAAAACAAAAGAGTGACCGTGACCTTCGCCGGTCCCAGGGAAAATATAATGCTGAGGACCGGCGCCGCCTCCCTGATCGAGGACACACCCCACAAAAAAATCTATCAGGTACCAAAGGAGCAGGCCAGGGCCCTGCTGTCAGAGCTTATGGAGCAGGAGCCGGAGGACATTGTGGCGGAGGAGGAAGAGATCGGCCTGGTGGTGGAGCGCATTTATCAGGAAGGAGGAGAGGACTGTGAGAAAATACTGGGAAATCGCTAAAACCTACACAAAGACCCAGCTGGCCTGGCGGGCGGATGTCCTGTTCAACATGATATTCATCGTATCAAAGATATTGTTTGCCAGCCTTCTGTGGGGAATCATATTCCGGGACCGAAAGCAGGTGGGCCAATTCACCCTCCCTGCCATGCTGTCCTACTACATCATCAGCGCCTTTTTGTCCCAGCTGGAGATGTCCGGCGGGATCAGCAATGAGCTTCACGACAGGATACGCAATGGCACCTTCTCTAAGTACGTGGTCATACCTGTGGATATCGAAGGGTATTTTCTGGCAATGGAGCTTGGTGTTGTGCTGTTTTACATCGCTTTTGATTTCATTGCGGCGGCGGTATGGACCTTTGTATTCCGCATTCGGTTTGTATTCACCGCTGACGGGCGGATCATAGCCTGTGCCGTCATTATGGCGGCGCTGGGTTTGATCTTTATGGTGCGGCTGAACTATTTTCTGGGGCTGCTGACCTTAAAATACCAGGGAATCAACACCTTCCTCATGGTGAAGGACAATCTGGCCGCGCTGGTGACGGGGAGCATCGTGCCCCTTGTCCTGTTTCCGGAGGCGGTGGTGAGGATTATGAGACTCCTGCCCTTTTACTATGTCACCTATCTGCCCTCCATGCTGTTGACCGGCATGTGCGGGGAGGAGGCGGTCACCGGAATCGCCGTGATCGCTTTCTGGTGCCTGGTCATGGGGGCCTGCGGCAGGATCACCTGGAAAAAATATCTGAAAAGCTATGACGGGGTGGGAATATGAAAAGAATAAGAAAAAATTGGCGCGTACTAAGACAGCTCATCGGTCTGCGGTTTCACGATCTGCTGGTCTTCCGGTTTGATTTTTTCAGCCCGTTTTTGATAGACGGCAGCATGTTTTTGATCCGGCTGGCGGTCTTTGAGGCGGTATACGCCAATGTGGATACCATAGGCAGCTGGGGAAAGGGCGAGATGATCCTATACATAGGCACCTTTTCCATGCTGAACGCTCTGAATATGACCTTCTATTTCTTCGGTGTGAGCGGCATTCCCTACAAGGTCAAATCCGGCGAGCTGGACCTGTATTTGTCAAAGCCGGTGAGTCCCCTGTTCCGGCTGACCTTTGAGCGGGTCAGCCCCGGCTCCGTTCTGCTGGTGCTGATGAGTGGATGCATCCTGGGCTACGGCGTCAGGGAGGCGGCGGTGAGCATCACCCCGGCAGGGCTGGCCGCCTACGTATTCTGGGTGCTTCTCATGGCGGTTTTGTATTATGAGGTGGAGGTGATCATCCGCTCCCTCTCCCTCTATGTGGACATCATGGCCCGGGTGGAGCAGCTGGAGGAGGCGGGATTGGAGCTGTGCATGAAGCTGCCGGGCATCGCCCTCTACGGAATCTATAAGGCGGTTTTTTATCTCATTTTGCCCTACGGGATCATGGCCACCCTGCCGACGCAAAGCCTGATCGGCGAAATAACTTTGCAAAGAGCCGCCTACGGCGTCGCCCTCCTCCTGCTGTTTTCGGCGCTCACCGCCGCGGTGTGGAGGCGGGGGCTAAAGCATTACAACAGCGCAAGCTCATAAAAGAGGAGAAAGAAATGAACATGGAAAATCAGATCGAGTTTCATAAAATAAAAGAGATGTGGAGCGCCCTGGCAGTTACGGACCGGGCAAAAGAAAAAATAAGAGAAATCTCCATCTGCCTGGAGGAGGGTAGCTTGAGAAGACAGCTCAGAGAAACCACACAGGGCCGGGAATTGATCGAAAAGCTGGGAACACCGCCCCTGCAGAAGCTGGCGGAGATCAAAGAAATTCTGGCCGCGGCCGAACGGGGAGAATGCCTGAGCCCCGGCCAATTGGAGCAGGTGGAGACCGGGCTGGCCATGATCCGCCGCCTGAAGGATTACCTGGGCAGAGGAAAAATCTATGGCAATTCTCTGGCCTACTATGAGGAAAACCTGGATCCGGCCCCTGAGCTTCGGGAGGAGATCGCAAGGCAGATCAGAGGCGGGGCGGTGGATGACTACGCCTCAAAGGAGCTGGGGCGGATCAGGGGCCAGATCGCCGCCTGTGAGGACCAGATGCGGCGGAAGGCGGATCAGCTTCTGCGCTCCCACAAGGAGTACATGGCGGATCATTACTGTACGCTGCGGGGCGGCAGGCTGTGCCTTCCGGTAAAAAAGGAATACCGGCTGAAAATACCGGGCAGCGTCATCGACAAGTCCTCCACCGGAAGCACCTTATTTATCGAGCCCTCCAGCGTGGCAAAATATGAGGAAGAGCTGGGGCTTCTCCGGGTCAGCGAGGAAAATGAGGTATACCGCGTTTTGTATACCTTGACGGCCCAGGCGGCGGAGGCCGCCCCAAAGCTGCGGGAGACCATGGCGGTGATCGAAAAGCTGGACTTCATTTTGTCCAAGGGCAAGCTGAGCATCGACCTGGATGGGGTGGAGCCCTCCGTCAACACAGACCGCAGAATCCTTTTGAGGGATGCCAGGCATCCGCTGATGGACAGAAAAACGGCGGTCCCGCTGCAATTTGAGATCGGTGAGGAGGCCCGGGGAATTGTCATCACCGGGCCCAACACGGGAGGGAAGACCGTGGCCATCAAGACCGTCATGCTGAACTGCGTCATGGCCCAGTGCGGCCTCCATGTCACCTGCCGGGAGGCGGACCTGTGCATGAACGACGCCTATCTCTGCGACATAGGAGACGGCCAGAACATTTCGGAAAATCTGTCCACCTTTTCCGCCCATATCAAAAACGTGCTGGAGGTATTGAGGAGAGTAAGCAGGGACAGCCTGGTCATCCTGGACGAGCTGGGCTCCGGGACGGACCCGGCGGAGGGCATGGGGATCGCCGTGGCCATACTGGAGGAGCTGCGAAAAAGCGGCGCGCTGTTTCTGGTGACCACCCACTATCCCGAGGTGAAGGAGTACGCGGACCAGGCGCCGGACATCATGAACGCCAGAATGACCTTTGACAGGGAAACCCTGAGCCCCACCTACCAGATGGTGCTGGGGGAAGCGGGAGAGAGCTGCGCCTTCTACATAGCGGACCGGCTGGGAATGCCCGGCGGGATGCTGCGGACAGCCGTAAAAGCCGCCTACGGCCAGGAGGCCGCCGACGCCTGCCCGTTTCAGGCCGGGAATCCTGAGCCGGCAAAAAAGCCGTCGCCCCGGATATCCAAAATCAAGCATCCCGGCGGCGCGCCAAAGCTTGGCGTAGAATACCGGCGGGGGGACAGCGTGATGGTTTACCCGGACAAAAAAATCGGCATCGTGTGCGAGCCGATCAATGAAAAGGGAGTGCTGAGAGTCCAGCTGCCCGGGAAAAAGATCTGGATCAACCACAAGCGGGTCAAGCTCCGGGTCCCCGCCGGCCAGCTGTATCCGGAGGACTACGATTTTTCCATTCTCTTTGACACTGTGGAAAATAGAAAGATCAGACACGAGATGGAGCGAAGGCTGACAGAAAAGACAATAAAATATTGAACAATTTTTCCGCCTGCGATAAGATAACAGCAGAATACCCTTACACAGAAAGGCCGACCCATGCTGGATAAAGACATACGAGAGCCCCTTTTCGACTACCTGGAAGAATTCTACGGAAAAATCCGCGTTTTCGAAGAAAAAACCACAGGAGATTCCCGCACCGACGTCATCGGTGTCATCGACGGGCAGATCCTGGGCTTTGAGATCAAGAGCGACAAGGACACCTACGCCCGCCTCAAAACCCAGACCGCCGACTATGACCGGCTCTGCGACACAAACTATCTCGTGGTGGGCAAAACCCACCGCCGCCAGGCCGACCGCCATATCCCGCCCCACTGGGGAATCATCTGTGTCTACGAGGAGGAGGGAAGCGTTCGGGTGGAGCTTGACCAAATTCCGGGCCGGAATCCCCACACCTCCCTCCGCCGCCAGCTGGAGCTCCTCTGGCGCCCCGAGCTGGCCCAGCTTCAGGAGTGGAACGAGCTGCCAAAATACAGAGAAAAAAGCAAGGACTTTGTTCGGGACAAGATCCTGGAAAAGGTGCCGGAGTCCCGGCTGAAGCGTCAGATCACCGACCTCCTCTTTGAGCGGGACTATGGCCTCCTTTTGGCCCAGATCAGGGAAAAACAAAAAGAAACCCGCCGGAAGCGGGCGGCAAAAAAGACACTGCGGAAAAAAAGATAGGAAAGGAGCCCCGCCCGGTCAGTCAGCCCTCCCGGGCTCCTCAACCTCCATATGCATCCGCACCTGGAACCGGATCGTCTCATACAGATAGGGCTGGATCCGCTCCAGCTTTGCCGGCTGCTCATAGAGAATGGGATTGTAAATGCATCCGCTGACCAGCTCTATGATGGAATAAATCATAATCTCCGGGTCCCGGAACTGGTGGCCGGAGCCCCGGAGCAGCTCCAGGAAAGCTGTGTACACATTCTGCTCCCCCTCATCCTGATAAGAAATCAGATTATTGCGGAAAACTCCCCAGCTCAGATGCTTTGAGATAAAGCCAAGCAGAGATTTGTTTTCCAGGAGCCTCTGAATCGTAAAATCCACGATAAAAATCACCTGGTCCTCAAAGCCCCGGATCCCCTGTTCCGTCACCGCCCCGCAGGCGTCCAGAAAGAGCTGGCCCGCCTTGTGAGCGATCAGCTTATTCCGCAGATCATATTTATCGGTAAAATAAAGATAAAAGGTGCCCTTCGCCACCCCTGCGTCCTTCACGATATCTGAGATCGAGGTATTCTGAAATCCCTTTGAGGTGAACAGCGCGAAAGCGGTGTTCAGAAGGGATTCTTTTTTTTGCTTCTTATTTACTTCCACCTTTCCCATAAACACGGTCCTCCCAATGATCCGCGGCGAAAAATCATTGCCATTTTTCTTCTTTTTATCATAAAAATGACCGAAAGTCAATAATTTTAAAAATAGATATTGACTAACGGTCATTTTTGTAGTATAACAGCAATCGTAAAAAATGACTGTTGGTCATTGTGAGGAGGAGCAGAATGAAAAAATTAGGAGAAATCATCGTAAAATGCAGAATACCTATTTTTATTTTCAGTGTCCTTCTCCTGATTCCGTCTATGATCGGCATGATACGCACCAGGGTAAACTATGACATCCTGGCCTATCTGCCGGAGGAGATCGAGACGATGAAGGGGCAGGATATTTTGGCGGAGGACTTCGGGACCGGGGCGTTCTCCCTGTTTATTGTGGAGGGGATGGAGACAAAGGATGTGTCCGAGCTGAAGGCAAAGCTGGAGGAGGTAGACCATGTGGCGAACATTATCTGGTATGACTCCCTGATGGATATTTCCGTACCCATGTCCATGCTGCCAGAGGAGATCCTTGAAATATTCAACAGCGGCGACGCCACCATGATGGCCATCATCTTCGACACCACCACATCGGCGGACGAGACCATGCAGGCCATCCAGGATATCCGGAAAATCGCCGGTACCCAGTGCTTTTTAAGCGGAATGAGCTCTGTGGTCACAGACACCAAGGAGCTTTCTGAGAAGGAGGTGCCCATCTATGTGGTGATCGCGGTGATCCTCTCGGCCATCGTGATCGCCCTGGCCATGGAGTCCTTCCTGCTGCCGCTGCTGTTTTTGCTCAGCATCGGCTTTGCCATCCTGTACAACCTGGGCAGCAATTACTTCTTCGGAGAAATTTCTTATATTACAAAGGCCCTCAGCGCGGTATTGCAGCTGGGCGTCACCATGGACTACTCCATTTTCCTGTGGCACAGCTACGCGGAGCAGAAGGCGGAGACCAGTGACAGGAAGGAGGCCATGGCGGGAGCCATCGCCGCCACGATCCAGTCCGTCACAGCCAGCTCCGTCACCACGGTGGCCGGCTTTGTGGCCCTGTGCTTTATGAGCTTTACCCTGGGCAAGGATTTGGGAATCGTCATGGCAAAGGGCGTGGTTTTCGGAGTGCTGACCTGTATTTTGGTGCTGCCCTCCATGATCCTGATTTTTGATAAGGCCATTGAGAAAACCACCCACAAGCCCCTGCTTCGGGACCTGCCCCGGTTTTCCCAGTTCGTGACAAAGCACTTTGGCTGGTTCGTAGCTCTGTTCCTGGTGCTGATCGTTCCCGCCTGGTACGCTCAGAGCCACACAGACGTCTACTACAATCTGGATGAGACCCTGCCGGAGGAGCTGCCCAGCAGCATGGCGAACAAGAAGCTTCAGGAAAACTTCAATACGGGAGCCACCCACGTCCTTCTGGTGGACAGCGGCCTGGAGAGCAAGCAGGTCCGGGCCATGATGGAGGAGATGGAGCAGGTGGACGGAGTCAAGTACGTGCTGGGTCTGGAGTCCGTGGTGGGGCCCATGATGCCGGAGAGCATGCTGCCTGAGGATTTGGTGGAGATTTTCAAGAATGAAAACTATGAGATGATGATGATCGGTTCCGAGTACAAGACGGCTTCCGATGAGGTAAATGACCAGATCACAGCGCTGAATGATATCGTCAAGAGCTACGATCCGGGAGCGATGCTGGTGGGTGAGGCGCCCTGTACCAAGGACCTGATCACCATCACGGACACGGATTTCAAGGTGGTCAACTCCATCTCCATCCTTGCCGTATTTGTGATCATCATGCTTACCTTCAAAAACCTGCTGCTTCCGGTGGTGCTGGTGTCCGTCATCGAGCTGGCCATCTTCATCAATCTGGGCATTCCCTATTTTACCGGGACGGAGCTGCCCTTCATCGCCTCCATCGTCATCGGCACCATCCAGCTGGGAGCCACCGTGGATTACGCGATTTTGATGACCACCAGATACCGCCTGGAGCGGCAGACTCTGGAAAAGCGCAAGGCGGTGTGGGCGGCCCACCAGGCCAGCACCAAGTCGGTGATCGTCAGCGCCCTGAGCTTCTTTGCCGCCACCATCGGTGTGGGAATCTACTCCGATATTGACATGATCAGCGCCCTGTGTATGCTGATGGCCAGAGGCGCCATCGTCAGCATGGTGGTGGTGCTGACCATCCTCCCGGCCATGCTGCTGGTGTTTGACCGGTTCATCTGCGGCAAAAAGGTCCGAAAGGCAGAACGGCAGCGCCGGTCCGGGCAGGCGGCGCTGAAGCTGGGATAACCGTCCAGGTCCCCTTTTTGGGAAAAAAGAAAATTAGAAGGCACTAACTTCCGATGGATTTTCAAAACAGAAGATGATAAGATAAAAAAGAAGAAAGGAGCATTTGGCATGAAGATAAGATTGAGAAGAGCCGCCGCTTCGACGGTGGCAGTGGCGGCGTCCGCCAGCCTGTGCCTGTCTGTGGTGGCGATGGCGGCTGACAAGGAGGAAATCGTATACGTAAAGACCGATGCGGCGGGGGTGGTGACGGAGCTGACCGTGTCCGACCATCTGCTGAATTCCGAGGGGGCGGACACCCTTTCGGATGTCAGTGATCTGTCCGGCATCATCAACGTAAAGGGCGATGAGACCTTTGAGGAGTCCGGGGATGGGACCCTGATCTGGAGCGCGGGAGGAAATGACATTTTCTATCAGGGCACCTCAGACAAGGAGCTGCCGGTACAGGTGAAGATCACCTATTTCCTGGAGGGGGAGGAGATTTCCCCGGAGGAGCTGGCAGGGAAGAGCGGCCGTGTGACCATCCGCATGGACTATGAAAATACCTATGAGGCGGAGGACCAGAAGGTGCCCTTCCTGGTGGTGGGCGGTATGATTCTGCCCGATGATGTCTTCTCCAATGTGGAGGTGACAAACGGGACGCTGGTCAACGACGGAAGCAATTCTATCGCGGCGGGGATCGCCTTGCCGGGGCTGAGGGATATGCTGTTCACCCAGGAGCTGGAGGACGAGATGGACCAGGAGCTGAGAGACGACCTGGATGAAAAGCTGGATGAGATGGATATTCCCGAGTACATCGAGGTGTCCATGGACGCGGAGAACTTCGAGCTGACCGGCACCATGCATGCCGTATCCTCCTCCCTCTCCGAGGTGCTGGAGCTGGATGAGCTGGATTCCTTCGATGACCTGAATGAGAAGCTGGATGAGATTGCGGACGCTTCCAGCCAGCTGACGGAGGGAAGCGCCGACCTTCTGGAGGGTATGAATGAGTTGAAAGAAAAATCGGTGGAGTTTTCCGACGGTATTGACGCGCTGAACGACGGCATTCGGGCCCTGGAGGAGGGGGCGGCGGCCCTTCAAAGCGGTGCCTCCCAGCTGGCCTCCGGCGGCAGCCAGCTAAAGAGCGGCACCGTGACTCTGCAAAGCGGCCTGAACCAGCTGAAGAGCGGAGCCCAGGAGCTGCAAGGCGGTCTCAACCAGCTGTACTCCAATTCCTCCACCCTGGACGACGGCTCCGGTCAGATTCTCGGCGCCCTGGATCAGCTCAATGAGGCGGTGCAGGGCCTGTCCTTTGATACCTCCCAGCTGGATGCTCTGGTGAACGGCTCCGCCGCGGCCCAGAGTGGGATCCAGCAGCTGGCGGCGGGCCTGGAAGCCCTGCTGGCCTCCTTCGGGGAGGGCGGACAGATCGCCACTTTGGAAGCGGCCAACAGCTCCGCGGCACAGCAGCTGTCGGGAGTGGAGGGACAGCTGGCCGAGATCCTGGGGCAGCTGAGCGATATGATGTCCCAGGGGCAGGCGCTGATGACTCTGGCCCAGGGTGTTCTCGCAGAGAAGGGCTACACCCCCGGCGAGGATCCGAAGCTGGACGCGGTGGTGAGCGGCGCCAACGCCTTTGTGAACGGCGCCTCCCAGTCGGCCGGCAGCGTACAGTCGAAGGTGGAGGAGCTGGGAGCCGCCTGCACCCAGGTGGCGGGACTTTTGCAGACAAACAATGAGGCGCTGAATACGATTGCCGCTTCGGTGGGCCAGCTCTCCTCCGGGGCTTCCACCCTGCTGAGCCAGTATCAGCAGCTGAACGCGGGGATCGCCCAGCTGCCTGGGCTGGTGAACAGCATGCTGGAGCAGATGGGCACCCTGCAGCAGGCCATCGCCACCCTGGATGAAAAGTACGGCGAGTTTGATGGAGGCCTGGATGCTTACCTGGAGGGCTATGAGAAGATCGTGAAGGGCTTCGGTACCTTGAAGAGCGGCATCACCTCCGCGGCCAGCGGCTCCGGCCAGCTGGTATCCGGCAGCGCGGCTTTGGCGGATGGGCTGAATACGCTGAGCAGCGGTACCAATGACCTGGCGGAGGGCGTGTCCGAGCTGGGCAGCGGCGGTACGGAGCTGAGAGACGGCACCGACCAGCTGCTGGAGGGCATCGGAAAGCTGGCGGACGGCTCCCAGGAGCTGGCGGACGGCATGGAGACCTTCGACAGCGAGGCGGTGAGCCAGATCAAGGAGAAGCTGGAGGATGGGGAGGACGTGCTGAACGACTTCATCGACCAGGCCAGAAAGGTGGCGGAGGTCGGCGAAGACTACCAGATCTTCACCCAGCTGGCGGAGGGCCAGACCGGCAAGGTGACCTTCCTCATCGAGACCGCCTCCATCAAAGCGGAGTAATGGGACTTGACGGGGCGGGAAAAACTGTAGTAAGATAACAGGAAAGAAACCGCTTCTGAATGAAAAACAGAAAAGAGTTGATAATAAGGTAGCAGGCATGAAAATGTCGGTTGCCTTTTTCTTCTTTCTATTCGAAGGGGGAATAAAAAGGTCAGGAGGAAACAGGAGATGAAAGAAAAAAACAGAAAATTGGTGACGGATCTGGCGGTGGATGTGCTGAGTGGTCTTTTGCTGGCCACGGCCTTTTATAGCTTTGCCATACCGGCGGACTTTCCCATGACCGGAGTTTCCGGCCTGGCCCTGATTTTCTATCATTTGCTGGGGCTGCCGGTGGGAGCGATGACCATCGCTCTGAATATCCCCATCGTGATCTGCTGCTACCGCACTTTAGGAAAGCAGTTTTACCTTAATTCCCTGAAAACCACATTGATCACCTCCGTATTGATGGATACGGTGGGACCTTTACTGCCCGCCTACCACGGGGAGCTGATGCTGGCGGCGATCTTCGGCGGCGTGCTCTGCGGTGTGGGCTATGGGATTGTATTCATGCGAAATTCCTCCACCGGAGGATTTGATTTCATTACCATTACTGTCCGCTACTATTTTCCCCATTTGTCCATGGGAAAAATCGCGTTTGCCATCGATGCGGTGGTGCTGACGGTGGGGGGTCTGCTCATCGGGAACGTGGACGCCGTATTTTACGGGCTGGTGCTGAACTATCTCTACTCCGCTGTGTTGGACAAGGTGCTCTGCGGTACCAGTCAGGGGAAGCTCACCATGATTATCACCGATGAGCCGGCGGAGATGGTCCGGGCTATTGACCAGATCTCCGGCCGGGGCGCCACCATTTTGAAGGGGAAGGGCGGCTATTCCGGCGAGGACAAGGAGGTGGTGCTGTGCGCCAGCAGCAATAAGGAAATGTATTCCATCCGAAAGCGGGCCCATGAGGTGGATGAGAAGGCCTTTGTGATCATCGTGGATTCCAACGAGGTGATCGGGGAGGGCTTCCGGCTGCCGGGGGATAGCAGCGTGATATAGACAGGAGGAAGAACAGGATGAAGAAGACGATTTTAGTCAGCGCCTGTCTGATGGGCGCCCGGTGCAGATACGACGGAAAAGGAAATGAAATGCCGGAATTAGAGGCGCTGAAGGAGCTGGTGAATCTGGTGCCCTTCTGCCCGGAGATCTACGGAGGCCTTTCCACACCCCGCTGCCCGGCGGAGATCCGGGAGGACCGGGTGGTGACAAGGGAGGGGCGGGACGTGACAGAGCAGTTTGACCGGGGAGCCGGGGAGGCTCTGCGGATGGCCCGGCTGCTGGGCTGCCAGGGGGCCGTTTTGAAGGAGCGCAGCCCCTCCTGCGGCAGCCGGATGGTCTACGACGGTACCTTTTCCGGCACCAGAATAAAAGGTATGGGGAGAACCGCGTCCCTGCTTGCCAAAAACCATATCCCCATTTATAATGAAGAAGAAATTTCAGAGTACATCCGCCGGCTGAGGGAGGAGACCACGTAGGAGGCCTGTTTCGCCGGCGGGAAGAGGATGAGGAGGAAACGGAAATGATCAAGGATTTGGTGAGAGCGAACAGAAGCTACCGGGGATACGATGAGAGCAGAAAGGTGACCAGGGAGGAGTTGGCGGAGCTGGTGGACTGTGCCAGGCTGACCGCCTCCAGCGTGAACCAGCAGCCCCTGAAATACTATATCGCCTGGGAGAAGGAGGAGGTGGACCGGATCCAGTCCCTGACCCATTGGGCCAAGGGGCTGCCCCAGCTGACCCTTCCCCATCCGGGAATGTGTCCCACCGGTTTTATCATTATCTGCCAGGACACAAAGATCAGTGACAATCTGGCCAGATTCCAGAAGGACGTGGGAATCGCGGCCCAGACCATGCTGTTGGCGGCCACCGAGGCGGGCCTGGGCGGCTGTATGATCGGCAACTACGGTGCGGGCAGCGTCCGGGAGGCCCTGGGACTTCCCGAGTGGCTGGCTCCCCTTCTGATCGTGGCCATCGGAAAGCCGGCGGAGCAGGTGGTGCTGACCGAGGTGTCAGAGGGAGGGAGCACCGCATACTATAGGGATGAGGCCGATGTACATTACGTGCCGAAGCGCAGGCTGGAGGATGTGCTGCTGGACGCGGCCGCCCTCTCGGAGGCGGAAAATCGATAACCGTGCCCTCTCCCATGGGGAGAGCGGGTGTGAGCTTTGGCGGGAAGAAAGGAGCGTCGCGGTATGGAGGTACTTGCGGGGCTGCTCTTGCCCTTTATCGGAACTACGGCAGGAGCGGCGTGTGTATTTTTTCTGAAAAATGAATTGAGCGCGGGAGTGCAGAAAATGCTGTTGGGATTTGCGTCAGGGGTGATGGTGGCGGCCTCGGTGTGGTCGCTGCTGATCCCCGCCATGGAAATGTCCGGGCACATGGGAAAGCTGGCCTTTCTTCCGGCCGCCGTGGGCCTTGGTCTTGGCTTTGCGTTTTTACTGCTGATGGATACCCTGGTTCCCCATATGCATCTGGGATGTGAGGAGCCCGAGGGGCCGAAGAGCTCCATGAAGAAGACCACCAAGCTGTTTTTGGCTGTGACCCTTCACAACATTCCCGAGGGGATGGCCGTGGGGGTGGTGTTCGCGGGAATGCTGACCCGGCAGGCGGAGATCACCATGGCGGGGGCCTTCGCCCTGTCCGCCGGCATTGCCATCCAGAACTTCCCCGAGGGGGCGGTGATCAGTCTGCCCATGAGGACGGAGGGCGGAATGAGAAAGCCCAGAGCCTTCGCCTACGGCACCCTGTCCGGCGCGGTGGAGCCGGTGGCGGCGGGGATCACCATTCTTTTGTCCCGGATGATTACCCCGGTGCTTCCCTACCTCCTCTCCCTGGCGGCGGGAGCCATGCTGTATGTGGTGGTGGAGGAGCTGATCCCGGAGGCCTCCCAGGGAGAGCACAGCAACATCGGCACCATCGGTTTTGCCCTGGGCTTTGCCTTGATGATGGTGCTGGACGTGGCGCTGGGATAGGAGAACGAGATGACACAGGAAAAAGCATTACAGGATAAAAATACAAAGGATTTGACCACCGGAAGTCCGGCGAAGCTGATTCTCCTTTTTTCCCTGCCTCTGATGGCGGGGAATATTTTCCAGCAGCTCTACACAGTGGTGGATACGGCAGTGGTGGGCAAGGTGCTGGGGGTGGAGACTCTGGCGGCGCTGGGGACGGTGGATTGGCTGAACTGGATGACTCTGGGGATCGCCCAGGGCTTTACTCAGGGCTTCGGCATTTTGATGGCTCAGAATTTCGGGGGCAGGGAGTACCGAAAGCTCCGGCAGTCCGTGACCCACGCCATTTTTCTTTCCGTCATCTGCGCGGTGGTGCTGACCGGAGCCAGCCAGGTGACGCTGGAGTGGGTGCTGAGGCTTCTGCGGACCCCGGAGGAGATTCTGCCCGTGTCCAGGGCGTATCTCAGGATTATTTTTGCCGGAATCCCGGTGGTGACGGCCTACAACCTGGCCGCCAGCATCCTGCGGGCGCTGGGGGACGGCCGGACGCCGCTGTCCGCCATGGTGATCGCCTCCCTCACCAATATCGGCCTGGACTTTCTGTTCGTCATGGGCTTTGGCTGGGGCGTGCGGGGAGCGGCGGCGGCCACCGTCATTGCCCAGCTCCTCTCCGCCGTTTACTGCGGGGCGAGGATCCGGCACATGGAGGTGCTGAGGATGGAGCGGGGGGACTGGCGGATAGAGGGAGGCCTCTGCGCGCGTCTGCTGACGCTGGGAGCCCCCATGGCCTTCCAGAATACTATCATCTCCGTGGGGGGAATGATTGTCCAGACCGTGGTGAACGGCTTCGGAGTGGTGTTTATCGCCGGGTTCACGGCCACCAACAAGCTGTACGGCCTGCTGGAGACGGCGGCCACCTCCTACGGCTACGCCATGGTAACCTACGCGGGGCAGAATCTGGGGGCGGGAAAGCGGGACCGGATTTCCTCCGGTATGCGCTCCGGCATCGCCATCGCCATGGCCACCTCGGTGCTGATCACCACCCTGATGCTCACCCTCGGGCGGAGTATTTTGGGCTGCTTTATCTCGGCGGAGGGGGCCCAGGGGGTGGAGGCGTTGGAGATCGCCTTCAAATATTTGACCATCATGAGTCTCTGCCTGCCGGTTTTGTACGTGCTGCACATTACCAGGAGCTGTATTCAGGGCTTGGGAAACACGGTTTTGCCCATGGTGTCCGGCTTCGCGGAATTTATCATGCGCACCGGCTCAGCCCTGCTGCTGCCGCTGGCCTTTGGCGCCCGGGGCATCTTCTTCGCGGAGATCCTGGCCTGGCTGGGGGCGGACCTGGTGCTGGTGCCCAGCTATTTTGTGGTGAAGAGAAACTGCTTTCGCGAGCAGGACTAAAAATACATAGGGAAAGGAAGCGTTTATTATGAATTATCAGGAAGTAATGGAGCAGGCGAAGACCTGCGTTGGGAGCTACTGTAAGGCCTGTCCCGTCTGTAATGGACGGGCCTGCAAAAACCAGGTGCCCGGCCCGGGGGCCAAGGGTGTGGGAGATACGGCGATCCGCAATTATGAAAAATGGCAGGAGATCCGGGTGGTCATGGATACCATCTGTGAGAACCGCCCGGCGGATACCAGCCTGTCCCTCTTTGGAAAAACCTTCCGATACCCCTTTTTCGCCGGTCCTGTGGGGGCGGTGAATCTGCACTACGGCGATAAGTACGACGATCTGGCCTACAACAATATTCTGGTGAAGGCCTGTCAGGAAAACGGCATCGCCGCCTTCACCGGGGACGGCACCAACCCGGCGGTGATGGAGGCGGCCGCCGGGGCGATCCGGGCGGCCGGGGGCGACGGCGTGCCCACGGTGAAGCCCTGGAATCCGGAGACCATCCGGGAGAAGCTGGCCCTGTGCCGGGAGGCGGGCAGCTTTGCCGTGGCCATGGACGTGGACGCGGCGGGTCTTCCCTTCCTGAAAAATCTCACTCCGCCCGCCGGGAGCAAGACGGTGGAGGAGCTGAGGGAGATCGCCGATATGGCGGGAGTGCCCTTTCTCGTGAAGGGGATCATGAGCGTCAAGGGAGCCCGGAAGGCGGTGGAGGCGGGAGCCGCCGGCATCGTGGTGAGCAACCACGGCGGACGGGTCCTGGACCAGTGCCCGGCCACGGCGGAGGTGCTTCCCGGGATCGCGGATGCCCTGGAGGGCAGCGGAGTGAAGCTTTTCGTGGACGGCGGTATCCGCACCGGCACGGACGTCTTCAAGGCCCTGGCCCTGGGGGCGGACGCCGTTCTGATCGCCCGTCCCTTCGTGACCGCCCTGTACGGCGGCGGGGAGGAGGGCGTGAAGCTCTACATCGAAAAGATCGGAGCCGAGCTGGCCGACACCATGAATATGTGCGGCGCCCACAGCTTGGATGAGATCACCAGGGACATGGTATTTTACAAATAAAGGCTTTGGAGACGCCAGCCAGTATGCAGCCACCGGGGCGGGTAGGGGACTTTCCAAAACAATGTAAGGGCGCTTTTAGGCGCAGGTGAGATCCACTGCTTACGGAGACTTGAGGACGAAGGCTCTCCTGAGTCCTCTAGTCGCAGTTAGCAGTTAGCTCACCGGAGCCGTTGCCCGGTTTTGGAAAGTTTTCTACCCGACACGGCGGCGTCCGAGGGAACAGTTACGGTTTCCCCGGTGGTCTGCCATTTCTTTTTGAGAGAAGGATGGCATTTGCCGCGGATGGGTGCTATAATAGTCAGAAAACGGGCTTTCAAAAGCGGTTTGGAGAGGAGATTGGATGCGGTACAGAGAAGACAGAACGGGAAATCAATTGTCAGTCCTCGGCTACGGCTGTATGCGTTTTACAAAAAACGGCTCCGAGGTGGATCTGGATAAGGCGGAGCGGGAGCTGATGTACGCCATCCGCCACGGCGTCAATTACCTGGACACAGCCTACGTCTATCACGGCAATGAGGAGGCGGTGGGCAAAATATTGGCAAGAAATCACTGCCGGGAGGAGATCAATCTGGCCACCAAGCTGCCCCACTATCTGATCAAGTCCCAGGCCGGGGCGGAGAGGAAATTTCAGGAGCAGCTTCGGCGGCTTCAGACGGATTATATCGATTATTATTTGATGCATATGCTCAACGATTACAAGACCTGGGAGAAGCTGGTGTCCCTGGGGATCAAGGAGTGGATCGAGGAGAAGAAGAGGAGCGGAGTGATTCGGAATATCGGCTTTTCCTATCACGGCAATTCTGAGAATTTCAAGCGGCTTCTGGACGATTACGACTGGGATTTCTGCCAGATCCAGTACAATTACCTGGACGAGCACTCCCAGGCCGGCCGGGAGGGGCTGGAGTACGCGGGGAGGAAGGGGATTCCGGTGATCATCATGGAGCCGCTGCGGGGCGGCAGGCTGGTGAACCATCTGCCCCAGGAGGCGAAGAGACTCATCCAGGAGGATGGCTCCTTTGCCACTCCGGCGGAGATGGCCCTCCGGTGGCTCTGGGACCAGCCCCAGGTGACCTGCGTCCTCTCCGGCATGAATTCCATGGAGATGGTGGAGGAAAACATCCGCGTCGCGGAGCTGGCGGCGCCGGGGGAGCTGACAGACCGGGAGTTTGAGCTGATCGGCCGGGTGAAGGAGGCCATCCAGCGAAAAATGAAGGTAAGCTGCACCGGCTGCGGCTACTGTATGCCCTGCCCCAACGGGGTGGATATCCCAATGGCCTTCCATTGCTACAATGTGAAATATGCGGAGCACAAGAAATCAGGAATGTGGGAGTACCTGCAGTCCACCGCCATGCGCCACGAGACCTCCAGCGCCTCCCAGTGTATCGCCTGCGGCAAATGCGAGCGGCTCTGCCCCCAGCAGATTCCCATCCGGGAGAAGCTGAAGGAGGCGGCGCGGGAGCTGGAGACGCCCACCTACCGGGTGATAAAATGGGGAGTGAAGACCTTTCACATATATTAAAGGAGAAGGCGGTTTCGGCACATCAGTTTTCGGAATGGAATATACTGGTAGGGAAAAGGAGGCGCGAGGCCTCTGAACAGAAAAGGAAGCTGAGATGAAAATAATAAAAAAGCTGGCAGTGAAAAATCCCTGCTACCAGACCGGAGAGACCATTGCGCCCAAGGGCGTCATGGTACACAGCATCGGAGTCCCCCAGCCGGATCCCCGGGTCATCGCGAATAATTTCAACCAAACCAACGCGGACGTCTGCGTTCACGCTGTGATCGGCGCGGGGGAGGAGGTATACCAGCTCCTGGAGTGGGACCACCGGGCCTGGCACTGCGGCAGCGGCCCAAAGGGCAGCGCCAACGGTACCCACATCAGCTTTGAGATCACGGAGCCCTCCACCATCCGGTACATCTCCGGGGCCCAGTGGGAGGATCAAGACCCGGAGGCCACGAAGGCCTTTGTGCTGGAGACCTACCAAAGGGCGGTGGAGCTGGCTGCCTACCTCTGCGGCCTGTACGGCCTGGACCCGAAGGGGGAGGATGTCATTTTGTCCCACTCGGAGGGCCACGCCCGGGGCATCGCCTCCAACCACGGGGACGTGGAGCACCTGTGGACCCCTCTTGGCCTTACCATGGACCAGTTCCGCAAAGCGGTGGCCCGGACCCTGGCGGGGGGAGGCAGCGGAGATGAGCCCGGTGAGCCGCCCCGGGAGGACTCCGGCAGCCTGCGCTACACGGTGCAGGCCGGCGCCTTTGCGGAGCGGGAAAACGCGGAAAGCCTGGTGGAAAAGCTGAAGGCCGCCGGCTTTCCCTCCTTTATTATAGAAAAAGAAATATGACGGCTCCGGCTTCATGGAGCTGTTGTAAATAAAAAGCAAATCACAGGAGGACAATCATGAACGAAGTAATCAGGAATTTAAAAGAGCGAAGAAGCATCCGCAAATATAAGCAGGAGCAGGTCCGGGAGGAGGAGCTGAGCCAGATCCTGGAGGCGGGCACCTACGCCCCCACCGGAATGGGGATGCAGTCTCCCATCATGGTGGTGGTGCAGGATCCGGAGACCATCCGTCAGCTTTCCCGGCTGAACGCCGCTGTGATGGGCACCTCCGGCGATCCCTTCTACGGGGCTCCCACCGTCATTGCGGTGCTGGCGGACAGAAGCCGTTCCACGTGCCTGGAGGATGGCAGCCTGGTGATGGGAAATCTGATGAACGCCGCCTGGTCCCTGGGCGTGGATTCCTGCTGGATTCACCGGGCCCGGGAGGTATTTGACAGCCCCGAGGGCAAGGCGCTGCTGGAGAAGTGGGGCATTCAGGGAGACTATGTGGGTGTGGGACACTGTATCCTGGGCTACCGCGACTGCGAGGTACCTGCCCCGAAGCCCAGAAAAGAAAACTACATTTACCGGGTATAAGTACCCGGATCCTCCGGCGGCCGGCCATCCCCGGCCGGGCCGCCGGGAAATATCCGCAAAAAAACAAAAAAGTGATTGACATTTTCGAAAAGCTATATTATAATTCATTTTGCGTCAAGCGAAGGGCGTGACAATGCCCGGAAACGGGGTGTGGCTCAGCTTGGCTAGAGCGCCTGGTTTGGGACCAGGAGGTCG
>CAZGRM010000018.1:0-30964 GCA_964528295.1 uncultured Lachnospiraceae bacterium | reverse complement strand
TGATCCGTCTTCTCATCTCCGCCCCCGCCTTTCCCAACGATCCGTTCCTCGCCGAAGCGGCTCTTTTTCTTAAAATTTTATCCCTTCCCTCCTGCCCGCGCAACCTTATTTTCCTTAATACTTCCTTATCATGTATCACCCTGCGGATGCCGGATCCCGGCGGGCTTCCTTTGGCCTCACCGAAGCTGGCCGCTAACAGCCTTTGAAAAAGGCGGTTGGCCAAACTGTATCGCTTCTTCCGCAAGTTTACGCAATCTTTTAGAGAAAATCTCTTGCATTTTTTCAAAAAAATATTATACTTAGACATATGGAAAAAATATGACTTTGGGCACGACGGGGTACTGTAGGGAATGCAGTGCCCCTTTCTTTATAAAGCAAAGCTTTCACAATTTAACAGACTGAATCGCAATGGAGACAAATATGAGACAATACATCGAGGACCAGCTTCGGCAGCTGCCGGGGCGGATTGGATTTTATTATAAGAATCTGGTGACCGGAGATACCTTCGGCTACCAGGAGGACGAGCCTATGATGGCGGCCAGCGTCATCAAGCTGTTTATCATGGCGGAGGCCTTTGCGGAGTTTGAGGCCGGAGACCTGGACCCGGACCGGATGATCACAGTGAAGCGCAAGGACTGTGTCCCCTCCTGCGGCGCCCTCACCTACCTTCACGACAATGTCCAGGTGACTGTGATGGATCTGGTGACGCTGATGATCATTCTCAGCGACAACACCGCCACCAACGTGCTGATCGATCTGATGGGCTCTGACCGGATCAATGCCCGCATCCGCGCCCTGGGCTTTGAGCAGACCGTCCTCCGGCGCAAGATGTACGATGAGGAGAAATCCCGGAGAGGAATTCAGAACTATATCACCGCCCGGGAGGCGGGCAGACTGCTGGAGCTGATGTATCAGGGAAAGCTGGTGAGCGGGGACGCCAGCGCCCGGATGATCTCCATTTTGAAAAATCAGCGGCTCAACAGCAAAATTCCCTTCTATATTAAACCCATGGAGGACGGCCCGGCCATCGCCCACAAGACCGGCGAGGACACCGGGATCACCCACGACGTGGGGATCGTGTTCGCCCGGGAGCCCTTTGTCCTTTGCTTCTGCGGAAATGAAACCGTGGTGACGGACTATGAGCGGGTGATGGCGGAGATTACCCGGAAGCTGGTGACCCAGAGTCCGGTGTGAACACTCCGGGGACAGCCGCTTTCGCTACCATTTTGCCAAAGGCGGCGGTACCGGAAAAGATGCGGAATTTTTTCGGAAAATACAAGAGTAAGAGGTCAATAACAGATGAAAATAGAAAAAATTGAGCTGGGGGAAGTGAACATTCCCCTGGTGACTCCCTTTAAGACGGCGCTGCGTACCGTGGAGACTGTCAACGACATTGTGGTAAAGATTACCTGTGAGGACGGGCAGACCGGCTTTGGCGAGGCCCCGCCCACGGCGGTGATCACCGGAGATACCAAGGGATCCATCCGCTGCGCCATCCAGGAATTCATCGCCCCCCATCTTCTGGGAATGGACATTGAAAATCTGGACGGCATTATGAAAAAGCTTCACGGCTGCATTTTGAAAAATACCTCCGCCAAGGCGGCGGTGGACATGGCGGTCTATGATCTTTTCGCCAAATCCTGCGGCAAGCCCCTGTACCGGGTGCTGGGCGGGAGCCGCCGGGAGATCGAGACAGATCTGACCATCAGCGTCAACACCATCGATGAGATGGTGAGGGACAGCCGAAAGGCGGTGGACCAGGGCTTTTCCATTCTGAAAATCAAGGTGGGCAAGGAAAGTCTGAAGGATATTGAGCGCATTCAGGCCATCCGGCAGGCCGTAGGCCCGGATATCCGGCTGCGCGTTGACGCCAACCAGGGCTGGACTCCCAAGGAGGCGGTGCGGATCATTCGCAGGCTGGAGGATCTGGGGATTGAGATGGATCTGGTGGAGCAGCCGGTGGGAGCCCATGACTTCGCCGGAATGAAATTTGTGACCAGCCAGGTCTCCACCCCGATTTTGGCGGACGAAAGTGTATTCTCCGTGGAGGACGCCATCCATATCTGCCAGGAGAGGGCCGCAGACCTGATCAATATAAAACTGATGAAGACCGGCGGCATCTATGAGGCCCTGAAGATCTGCGCGGTGGCAGAAAGCTTCGGGGTGGAGTGCATGATCGGCTGTATGCTGGAGAGCAAGATCGCCGTCAGCGCGGCGGCGCATCTGGCCGCCGCAAAAGGTATTATCACCCGGGCAGATCTGGACGGACCGTCCCTCTGCCTCACCGATCCCTATCCCGGCGGGCCTACGTACACCGGAAGCAAAATCATCATGAACGAGACGCCCGGCATCGGCATCACAGCGGCGCCCTGCTTCTGATCCCGCCAATCGCATGCGGCGGCGTCCGCTTCTGACCCAGTCAATGGCGGCATTCACTTCTGGCCCCGCGAATAACGGCACAGCGGCGTCCGCTTCTGACCACGCCAATGACAGTACAGCGGCGTCCGCTTCTGACCCAGTCAATGGCGGCACGGCGGCGCCCGCTTTTGCAAAACCATCAACGGCTTCTACCCATCCGGGTTTAAGCGGGAATTTGCCCTCCCCGGGCAAATCCCCATATATCAAATCAAGAAATGGAGGAACTTGTATGAAAAAAAGAGGATTATCCGCACTGCTGGCTCTGACACTGACAGCCACCACTCTGACCGGCGGCGTTATCACCGCCCAGGCTGAGGACGCTATGTACACCCAGCTCTATTCCAGCGAGGTATCCACCCTCAACTATCTGGTAACATCCACCATCGAGGAGCAGAGAATCGGTGCCAACTGTATTGACACTCTGGTAGAGTATGATTCCGACGGCCAGCTTAAGGAAGGCCTGGCCACCGAGTGGAGCTATGACGAAGCCACTCTCACCTGGACCTTTACTCTGAGAGAGGCCAAGTGGGTAGACTACACCGGCGCCGAGGTGGCGGACGTGACCGCTCAGGACTTTGTGGACGCCATGAAATATGAGCTGACACCGGAGTACGAGAGCGCCAACGTGCAGAACCTGTTCGGCGTCATCGTCAACGCCCAGGAATACTACAACGGTCAGGTATACAACGGCGGTGCCGACGACGACGGCAACACCTGGGAGGCCATTGACTTCTCCGAGGTGGGCGTAAAGGCAGTGGACGACCACACCCTGCAGTACACCCTGGCGAAGGAGGTTCCCTACTTCCTTTCTTCCCTCGTTTACGTCATCTACATGCCGGCCTATGGCCCGCAGCTGGAGGAGCTGGGCAAGGAGTTCGGTACCTCCGCGGACAAGATGTACTACAACGGCGCCTACTACCTCAGCGAGTTTGAGCCCCAGATGCAGCAGATTATGACAAAGAACAGTCTGAACTATGACGCGGACAATGTATTCATCGACACCATCCAGAGAATCTACAACGCTGAGGCGGATACCCTTGGACCGGAGATGGTAAAGAGAGGCGAAGTGGACTACGCCACCATCGGAGCCGACCTTCTGGATGACTGGCTCAGCAATGACGCCACCTCCCAGTATGTGAGCCGCTCCCGTCATAAGACGGACTACTCCTACTTCTACTGCTTCAACTTTGATCCCCTGTTTGGCGACGAGTACGAGCCGGACAACTGGAGAACCGCGGTAAACAACGAAAACTTCCGTAAGTCCCTGATGTACGGTCTGGATCGTGTGAAGGAAGTGGCTGTTCTGGAGCCCACCTCCCCCGAGGACTACATCATCAACACCGTGACCCCCGTAGACTTCACCTACAACGCGGACGGCGCTGACTTCACCACAGTGGGCGCGCTGGCCGCTTACGGAGATACCTTCAATGAGGAGGCTGCTCTTTCCGCCAAGGAAGCCGCTGTGGCTGAGCTGGAGGCAGAGGGCGTGACCTTCCCCGTAAAGGTTCTGATGCCCTACAATCCTTCCGTATCCGACTGGGATAAGGAGTGCCAGGTGGTGGAGCAGCAGATGGAATCTCTCCTTGGCAGCGATTATATCGATATCATCGTTGAGGCAGGTCCCACCGACAACTTCCTCACCGAGGTACGCCGTTCCGGACAGTACGCCTTCATGAAGTGCGGCTGGGGAGCCGACTACGCTGACCCGGAGACCTGGACCGATCCGTTCTATCAGGCCAAGGGCGAGAGCGGCTATGACGCCGGTTACAAGTACGCGTTCCTGGCAAAAGCCATCGAGGAAGGAACTGCCACCGCTGATGTGGTATCCGAATACTTCAGCCTGGTAGACGCGGCGAAGGAAATCACCACCGACACCAATGCCCGTTATGAGGCTTTCGCCGAGGCGGAGGCTCTGCTGATCGAGCACGCTCTGGTGCTTCCCTTCAGTATCTCTGTCAGCGACTACATCGCCACCAAGGTGGACGTGTTTGAGGCACAGTACGCGCCCTTTGGCGTATCCGGCCTTCGCTTCAAGGGCCAGCATCTGCTGGATCACTACGTTTCCATGGAGGAGTACGAGGCAAACTCTGAGAAATAAAAGACCTGCCGTTCCTCTTAAAACGAAATAGTCTGACACAGGAAGCTGTCGTAAGGTAACGCGCCGGTGTCCGGCACCCTTCTTCTGATCCCAAAAGAGGCGTGCCGGACCGGCAAATTTCCTCTGCGGCAGTCTTCTGTTCTTCTACAACGCCCATTAAATGATTAATTCCCCCCGGGAATTAGTTATTTAATCCGCGTTGTAGCTCCCTCCGAAAAGTAAGAGAAGATGAGGAAAATATGAAAATTTTGGAAAAAGCCCCCAAAGCTTCAATGACGAAGATCATCGTCGGATGGCTCCTCTGCCTGATTTTGCTCCTCACAGCCGCCTTGCCCGCCATGGCCGACTCGGGAATCCGCGCCGCGGACGGCGGGGTATCCACCGGAGACATCACCCGGATGGATCTGAAAAAGGCCTGGAAGTACGCAAACGGCAAAGGCGTAAACGTGGCCATTATCGACGGAGGCGCCGACCTGTACAATTCGGCGATCAAATCAAATATTAAGGGCGTATACGATGCCGGGACAGGCTCTACTAAGTGGAAGGATGTCCATGACGCCTCCGCCAGCCACGGTACCAACTGCGCCAAAATCGTGCTCAGTGTGGCTCCGAAAGCGAATCTTTATATCATCAAGGCCGGCAGCAACGGCAATATCTACACCGACCAGATCATCAAGGGCCTGCAATGGGCAAAAACAAAAAAGTGCCGGGTCATCAGCATGAGTTTTGGCAGCGACAGCTTTGACCAGACGGAATATGACGCTATCAATCAGCTCTACACCGGCACAAACAGCGCGCTGGTCTGTGCCTCCGGCGGAAACTCCGGCAAACAAAAATACCACTACCCCGCCTCCTATGACAACACTCTGGCGGTGGGCGCCGCCACCTACAATTCCGGCAAAAAAAGCTATGTGGTCATCGCCAAGGGGACCTACAATGACAAGATGGATCTGGTGGCCCCCGCTACGTCCACCAGCGCCGCCGCCCCCTTTGCGGCAGGCGCCGCGGCCCTCCTTTTCCAGGCCAAACCCTCCCTGACGGCGAAGCAGTGCCGGAGTATGCTCTGCGATACCGCAAAGGATCTGGGGACAAAAGGAAAGGACCAGCACTATGGCTACGGACTGATCCAGCCCTACAAGGCTGTCCTCAAGGCGGCAAAGAAAACAGCCTCCTCCGGGTCCGGCTCCTCAAAAGCCATAACACTGTCGAAAACAAAGCTGACTCTGGGGCTGGGCAAAAGCTCTCAGCTCACTTATAAAAACGGAGGAAGTAAAGTGACCTGGAGCAGCAGCCGCTCCAGTGTGGCCTCCGTAAACTCCAAGGGAAAAATCACCGCAAAGGGCTGCGGCGCCGCCGTCATCACGGCAAAGGCTTCCAACGGTACGAAGGCCTCCTGCAAGGTCACGGTACGGCCAGCTACCATGTCAGCCACCATCAGCAACCACAGCGGAAAGACTTCCCTCAGCAAAGCGCTGACCGTTTCCTGGAAACGGAATACAAAAGTTACCGGCTACCAGGTCCAGATCGCCACAAATCTCAAATTCACCCAGAATCTGGTGGCAAAAACCTGCAAGAAAAATTCCATCGTCAGTGTGAAATTTTCCGGACTGAAAAAAGGAAACGGCTACTATATGCGGATCAGGGCCTATAAAAAATCAGGTTCCGTCACCTACTACGGGGCCTGGGCTTCCACAAGCAAAGCCGTATCCGTCCTGTAGTCTCCCGCTTGGGACGACCCAAACACAAGATTGCTCACGAAAGGAGAAAAATACCTTGCTTAAATATCTAGCCAAACGTATCCTGCGATCCTTTCTCACCCTCATCATCATCTTGACCATCGTATTTTGTCTGCTGCGTCTGATGCCGATCGAGGGTTATTTCCCGAATTTTGATAAAATGACGGAACAGCAGATCCAGGTAGGCCTTCAGGAAATGGGCCTGACAGATCCCCTTCCCGTACAGATCCTCCACTTTTTCCAGGATCTTCTCCACGGTGACCTGGGCACCTCCCGGATCTACCGGGCCAATGTGGCCGTGACAGAGATTCTGGCCGACAAGGTGCCTGTCTCTATCAAGCTGGGCGTGCTGGCCATGCTGGTATCCCTGATCGTCGGCCTGCCCATGGGCACCCTGATGGCACGGTACAAAAACCGTTTCTGGGATCATCTGGGAACCGCCTTCATCGTCTGCATCCAGGCCGTCCCCGCCGCCGTCTATTTCCTGTACATACAGCTCTACGGCACCACGGCCATCGGCGTGGGTCTGCTTTTTCAGATCAACAATCCGAGATACTGGGTCCTTCCGGTTCTGTCCATGTCTCTGAGCAACATCGCCTTCTACAGCATGTGGCTCAGGCGGTACATGGTGGACGAGAGCAACAAGGATTACGTGAAGCTGGCGAAGGCCAAGGGCCTGTCCGAGGGCAAGGTCATGTTCCGGCACATTTTCCGCAACGCCTTTGTGCCTCTGGCTCAGTATATCCCCACCGCGTTCCTGAATACAGTGATCGGCTCCATTTACATCGAGTCCCTCTACAGCATTCCCGGCATGGGCGGCCTGCTGGTCACGGTGATCAAAAAGCATGACAACACCATGGTCCAGGGCATCGTGCTGCTCTACGCCTGCGTCGGTGTCATCGGCCTGCTGCTGGGCGATCTCTTGATGGTACTCCTGGATCCCCGGATCAGTCTGACAAAGAAGGAGGGAGACAGATAATGAGACAATTCAGTTACCGGCACTCAAAAGAGGCCCAGCTCATGGACCATATCAATGAGGCTACGAAATCCTCCGGAATGCCGGAGGAGGAGCTTTTTTCCTTCGCGGAATTCCACAAGGAGGACGTGGAGCGCACCGGCTACAGCAACTATTCCTACTGGCGCAGTACCCTCCAGGCCTTCTCCAAAAATAAAGTGGCCATGACACTGGTGATTCTGCTGGTTCTCCTGCTGGCCTTCACCTTCATCCAGCCCTATCTGCCGGGCCAGTACGACCCGAACCTGATCATCAATGATGAAAACGGCATGCAGTACCGGAATATTCCGCCGGGAGACCAGTTTATCCTTGGCACCAACTCCATCGGTCAGGATCTGTGGGCCAGAATCTGGGCCGGCACCAGAACCTCCCTGTTCATCGGCTTCGCCGTGGCTCTGGCGGAGGCGCTGATCGGCATCACCGTGGGTGTGATCTGGGGCTACGTGCGGAAGGCGGATTTTATCCTGACCGAGGTCTACAACATCATTGACAATATTCCAAACACCATCATACTGATCCTGATTTCCTACATTATGAAGCCCAGCGTAAAGACGCTGATCTTCGCCATGTGTTTGACAGGCTGGATCCAGATGGCCCGTTTCATCCGAAACCAGATCCTGATCATCCGGGACCGGGATTACAACGTGGCCAGCCGCTGTCTCGGCACATCCACGCCGAAAATCATGGTCCGCAACCTGCTGCCCTATCTGGTGTCCGTGATCATGCTCCGCATGGCCCTCACCATCCCGGCGGCCATCGGCAATGAGGTGTTTATCACCTATATCGGTCTGGGCCTTCCGGTGAACATCCCCAGTCTGGGAAATCTGATCGACGAGGGCCGGGCCCTGATCACCAGCCCCGCGCTGCGGTACCAGCTGGTGTATCCCACCATCATTTTGTCCTTTGTAACTATTTCATTCTACATCATCGGCAACGCGTTTTCCGACGCCGCTGATCCGAAGAACCACATGTAAAGGAGGGATTGTCGTGTCT
Source organism: uncultured Lachnospiraceae bacterium (assembly GCA_964528295.1). Lineage (GTDB taxonomy): Bacteria > Bacillota > Clostridia > Lachnospirales > Lachnospiraceae > Choladousia. Next base: position 22,704 of record CAZGRM010000018.1, on the reverse strand, counting down.
GAACAAGAATTGATGCTGTCCGTGAAGGACCTGGAGATCAAGTTCCGGCTCCGGGGCAGGACACTGAACGCCATCCGCGGCGTTTCCCTGGATCTCTACAAGGGAGAGGTCCTGGCCATTGTGGGAGAATCCGGCAGCGGAAAATCCGTATTTACAAAATCCTTCATCGGGCTCCTGGACGCCAACGGCTCCGTCACCGGAGGAAAGATCCTCTACTACGGGGCGGACGACGGAAAGGTCCTGGATCTGGCCCGGCTGAAAAAAGAGAAGGAATGGCTGAAAATCCGGGGCCATGAGGTGGCCATGATCATGCAGGATCCCATGACCAGCCTGAACCCCTTAAAAACCATCGGGGCCCAGATCATGGAGGCGGTCCGCCTCCACCAGAAGCTCTCCGCCGCCGAGGCGAAGAAAAAGACCCTGGAATACCTGGCGGACGTGGGGATCTCCCACCCGGAGAAGCGCTTTTCCCAGTACCCCCATGAGTTTTCCGGCGGAATGCGGCAGCGCGTGGTCATCGCCATCGCCATTGCCTGCAATCCTCAGATCCTGATCTGCGACGAGCCCACCACGGCACTGGATGTGACCATCCAGGCCCAGATCCTCCGCCTGCTCCGGGATCTGCAGGCAAAATACAAGCTGTCCGTCATCATGATCACCCATGATCTGGGCGTGGTGGCCAACATCGCGGACCGGATCGCCGTGATGTACGCGGGAGATATCATCGAGATCGGCACCTCGGAGGAAATCTTTTACGATCCCCGGCATCCCTACACCTGGGCGCTGCTCTCCTCCCTGCCTCAGATCGGCGAGAGGGGCACGGAGCTGTTCTCCATTCCCGGCACACCGCCCAACCTGTTTACGGAGGTGAAGGGCGACGCCTTTGCCCCCAGAAATCCCCAGGCCCTGCGGATTGATTTTGTGGAGCGCCCCCCCTATTTCGAGGTCAGTCCCACCCACAGGGCCAAGACCTGGCTGCTGGACCCCCGGGCCCCCAAGGTGGAGCCGCCGGCTGTGGTTGAAAAAATAAGAAACGGAGGGCTGCGGTGATGGAACGGGAAGTTTTAGTACAGGTCAAGGACCTGGAGGTGACCTTCGGAGAGCGCCGGAAGAAATATGTGGCGGTGCGGAAGGCAAATTTTGAGATTTACAAGGGTGAGACCTTCGGACTGGTGGGAGAGTCCGGCTCAGGAAAGACCACCATCGGCCGGGCGATCATGCGGATCATCCCCACCTCCGGCGGAGAGATCCTCTATAAAGGACAAAAAATCAACGGCAAGATCCCCAAGGAGCTGGACCGGCAGGTGATCAAGGAAATTCAGATGATTTTCCAGGACCCCCAGGCCTCCCTCAATGAGCGGGCTAAGGTGGACTACATCGTCAGCGAGGGACTGATGAATATCCAGAAGGGGCTGTCCGAGAAGGAGCGGAAGGCCAAGGTGGACCAGACCCTCCTGGATGTGGGACTGCTGCCGGAGTTCTCCAGCCGGTTCCCCCACGAGTTTTCCGGCGGCCAGCGCCAGAGAATCGGCATCGCCCGGTCCCTGATCATGGAGCCAGAGTTCATCATTGCGGACGAGCCCATCTCCGCCCTGGACGTGTCGATCCGGGCTCAGGTACTGAATCTTCTGGCTGACATGCAGAAAAAGAGACAGATCACCTATCTCTTTATCGCCCACGATCTGTCGGTGATGCGCTACTTCACGGACCGGATCGCCGTGATCCACAAGGGCGTCATCGTGGAGATGGCGGAGACGGAGGAGCTGATCTCCCACGCCGCCCATCCCTACACCAGAGCTCTGCTCTCCGCCATCCCCATGCCGGATCCCATCTATGAGCGGCAGAAAAAGCTGCTGGTCTATGATCCGTCCATGCATGACTATTCCAAGGACCAGCCCCAGTGGCGCAAGCTCCGGCCGGGACACTTTGTGCTGGCCAACGAGAAGGAATTTGACGAATATCAAAAAAACGCCTGACCAGGCCGCAAAAAGGGCCGGGGCCTCCGGTAAGACCAAACATCCACCGGGGCTCCGGCCCTTATATAACCGCTTTTAACAATATATAGAGATCATTCTTCCATATCCATAAGAAAGAAAATTTTCATATCCTCCCTGCCTGCGCCATCTCCTGTTCTCTATTCTTAAATACATCCTGATATCTTGCGATCACACACTCATGCTCCTTTGTCTGCTTCTCATAGCTGATAGACACTAAGAGCAAGTTATCCAGATACTTCTCCAGCCCCAGATCATAACGCTTGTCCAGAATCTGCCGGATCCCCGTATCCGCCGACTTATCATATTTCAATTCCACGACCATGGCAGGCTTCTCCCCTTTGGGGATAAACACGATATCCGCAAAGCCCTTTCCCGAAGGCAGCTCCCGGACGATCGTATAGTATTCCTTTGCGGTAATATAGGCAAGACTTACGGTATAAGCCAGGGCGTTTTCATCGTTGTACTGTAAGATGCTCGTCTCGTAATGGCTATCCTGGATATAGGCGGCCACGCGGCCCTCCTGCATATTCCAGGTGGCTTCCAGCAGGGCGTTGGCATTCTGGAATACTTTCGTGATATAGTTCCAGTTGGAATTCTTGATGGAAATCACAAAGGTGTCCTTCACCTCATTGTTTGGGATATATGCCTCGCAGGAATCACAATAATAGCCCAGATAACCCAGATGCACCAGCAGGGTCAAAACATCATCCTTTGAGGAAAAGCTGGACATATCGTTCTGGAAAGACAGCGTATCAATCTTTATGCGTCTCCCTGCCAGCAGGTCAATGACCACATCCTTCAGGCCATCATAATTTAAGTCAATATAGGCTTTCAACGCCTCGTAAGTCTCCGTCTGGGACCAATAATTCGCAAAATCCCGGTTGCCGATGGATGCTGTTACAGATCTCGGGGAATACGTTGAGACGCCATTTCTCATATGGTAGCCGTCATACCATTCTTTCATCCGGGCAAAGTCAATTCCATAATTCTCGCAGAGCGCCTCTACTTCCTGCTCCGCAAAGCCCATATATTCAGAAAAATCTTTGGCGTCCAGCATGGAAATCTCATCGAACATATTCAAAGCGCTGTGTGTCCCATATTTTTTGATCGGCAGGATACCGGTCATATAGGCAAGCTCCACATACGGCTTTTCTTTCAATAAAAGCCGCAGAAAATCAAGGTAAGCTTTCTGGGCTTCCTTATCCTTCTTGAACTCGCGGAAAACGCAGTCCCACTCATCAATGACAAACAGGAAAGCTTCCTTTTTCCGGGCATAAATCTTATTCAGCAAAAGCGGCAGGGACTTTCTTCTTGCGGTAACCCCATAGGCTTCCTCCAGTTCCTCAGATACTTCTTCCGTCAGAAGCAAAATCATATCCCCGATCGAATCCGCCTCACTCAAAAAGCTCTGCATATCCAGATGAATCACATTATGCCGGTTTAAATGTGCCGTATAATCCTCCCACCCGGATATTTTCAAATCCCGGAACAGCTCCGCGGAATCGCAGCCTTTCGAAAAAAACGCCGTCAGCATATTGGCATCTGTACTCTTCCCGAAACGGCGCGGCCTCGATATGCAGAGGAATTTATTCATTTTTTTCGCATGATTCCAGACTTTCTCAATCAACAGCGATTTGTCAACATAAATTTCCCTTTGGACGCTTTCTTTAAATGGACCGTTTTCCGGATTTAGGTAAATACCCATGGCAAACCTCTCCTCTCCACGCATCAACCATACATCCGCAGAAAGGTTGGCTTCCCCCCTCCTCATGCGGCATCGGGCTTTTCTTCCCTTATAGTAGCATATTTTTCGGGAAAGGTAAATCAAACAGGAAACCAAAAGCAAATAGAACCGTCCCTTAAAGGCGCTTCCACTCTCCCGCAAAGAAAATCACCACGAAGATAAGCCCCAACCCGCCGGAGATGGGACCCTCCAGTAAAACCCCCTCCACTCCCACTATAGGACACAGGATCAGGCCTGCGCAGCCGGGCAGCAGCGCGTTTCGGATGAAGGACAGGGCGGCGCCCTTTCCGGCCTTGCCGATGGACATAAATATGCTGCTGACGGTGGTCTGCACCGCAAACAGGAAGGCCAGAGACAGGAAAATCCGGAAGCATTTCACGCCGAACTCCAGGTACAGCTCCCCCTCGTCGCCGAAGAGCAGGAGAAATTTATCCGCAAAGAGAAGGATGACGGCCTCCATGACAACGCCGATGACGCAGCCCTGGATCAGGGTAAACCGGACCGCCTTCCTGACCCGGTCCATATTTCCTCTGCCGTAGGAGAAGCCGATCACCGGCTGAGCGCCCTGCCCCATGCCGGTGGCGATGGCGGTGATGATATGGTTAAACTTCTGCATGATGCCGGCGGTGGCCAGAGGGATTTCGCTGCCGTACACGGACCGGGCGCCGTATTTGGTCAGCAGATTATTGTTTATGAAATACAGCAGCGTGATACTCAGATTCAAAACAGCGTCCACCAGGCCATGGCAGACAATTTCCCCGCAGAGCCGCCAGTCCGGGAGCAGATCTCTCCCCTCCAGCTTGGCCATCCGAAGCCTCAAAATGCCCGCCAGCGACATCAAAAAGGGGACGGATTGTCCGATAAAGGTGGCCCAGGCCGCTCCCTTGACTCCCCAATCAAAGCCAAAAATGAAAATCGGATCCAGAACGCAGTTGATGACGCAGCCCGTCAGGGTGGAAACCGTGGCGTACCCGGGCCGCCCGTCCGCCCGCAGCATATTCCCAAAGCCGATGGAGCCCAGATAGAAGGCAAAGCCAAAACAAATAATACGCCCGTAATCCAGGGCATAATTGTACACCAGCTCCGTGGCCCCAAACCAAACTACGATATGGGACAGCAAGGACAGGGTAACGATGGTAAAGACAATGCCGGTGGCGATCATCAGCACCACTGCGTTCCCCATACACTTTGCCGCCTTCTTTTTCTCGCCCCTCCCCAGGAGCAGACTGTACATGGCGGCGCAGCCGCTGCCCACCAGCAGCCCCAGGGACAGACCGATGGTGCTCAGCGGAAATATCACATTGGTGGCACTGGTGCCCAGGTACCCCACTCCCTGCCCGATGAAAATCTGATCCACGATGTTGTAGAGCGCGTTTATCACAGTAATCAGCGCACAGGGGATTCCATATTCCCATATCACCGGCCGTATGGGACCGGAGTCCAGTCTTTGCTCCTGTACCGACAGTTCCTCATTCATTGCTTCTACCTCCTATTCCCCTCACAGGCCATTTCTGTTCCGAAAAACAATTCCCCGTGACGGCTGTTTTCATCATAGCCCTCCGGGCTGAAAGATGGAAATAGAAGCTTTCGGTCTGTTATTGAAATTTTCGATAACAAAGCTTATAATAAGCTGGAGAAAAAGAAAAGGAGCAGCAGCGTGAACAGTCAGCAAATCAAAATCTTTTTATGTCTTGGAGCCTGTAAGAATTTTTCTCTGGCCGCCGGGCAGCTTTATCTCTCCCAGTCAGTCATCTCCTACCACGTGCGCACACTGGAAAAGGAGGTGGGCTTTTCCCTCTTTGACCGCAATACCCACGGTGTGGAGCTGACCCCGGCCGGCATGGCCTTTTATCACTCCATGACCGGCATCGCGGCCCAGTATCAGGACGCCCTGGAAAAGGCCAGGAGGGTGGCCGCCGGTACCAGGAGCAAGCTGCGCATTTGCTTTGGCACCCCCACCTCCCCCACCATGATCGGGCAGATCATGAATCAAATCTGCGGCGTACTATCCCTGGAGGACATCGAATTGATCAAACAGCGCTACGAGGACGTTTTACAGCCCCTGCTTTCCGGCGCCGCCGATCTCCTTTTCACCTATCCCCCCTTTTTCCGCAGAAATCTGGGGCTGCGTCAAAAGGCCTTTTGCATGACCTGGGTTTCCTGCATGATGTGCCCCCGGCATCCCCTGGCCCATCGCTCCCAGCTGTCCCTCTCAGACCTGAAGGGCCAGACCCTGATCCTGGTAGACAGCAAAAACGCCCACACCGAGCACAGAGAGATCTACCGCGCCCTTCAGCGGGATCAAAACAATGAGATCCGGCTGGAGTCCACCCCCAAAACCTTTGAGCAGGCCCAGGGCTTTGCCATCATGGGCCGTGGAATCATGCTGGTCCGCACCCTGGATCCCGCCTACCATTCCAACATCGACGGCCTGGTCAGCATCCCCCTCACCGACGGAAAGCCAATGCCCCTGATCGCAGTCTGGCGCAGGGATGATCTCTGCTCCCCGGGGAAAAAGCTAATGAAGCATATTTCTCCGCAGTAGAGGCGGATATGATAGAACGCGTTTGAATTTTCAAACACCCGCTAGTCCCGCCACTGCCTCAGGCACAGATTGCTTTTCACGGAGAATTCCCGGGGGCTCTTATCTATCTTCAAAATACTGCCGTATTTCTCCGCGATCCTGCTCATCGCCTCCAGCCCAAATCCATGCCTGCGGCGCGCTCCCCGCTTTTCATCCGCCAAATCTCCGCTGTTGTCCTGGTCTCCGGACCAGCTGTTCACACAGCCGATAAATAAAAAGTCCTCGTTCAGATACATCTTTACTCGTATGTAGCGCTCCTGCTCCCGGTCCATCCGCTCACATGCCTGAAGGGCATTTTGCAGCATATTGGTCAAAAATACGCAGAGATCTTCATCCGCGATCTTCAGCTCCACCGGAACCTGAAGGCTGTATTCCACCTGGATTCCCTGGCTTTTCGCCTTGTCCAGATACGTTCCGGCGACCACATTTACCAGGATATTCTGACTGTAGCGGACCGCGGGAAGATGGAGAATCTGATCTGTGACCGAGCTGATGTACTCGCAGGCCCGTTCCGTCTCCCCGTTTCTCACAATTCCCATGAGCGCTGTCATGTGGTGCAGCATCTCATGCCTGACCGAGTTGGTGGCCTCCTCGGATTTCAGCACACGGTTATACCCCTCCAGGGTAAGGCTGCTGCGCTCCTCCAGTACGGTGAGCATCTCCTTCGTCTTGATGGTCCTGCGTATGAATTCCAGAATCAACACGATCGACGCCATGACCGCACAGATATTGGTGAAAAGATAAACTGCCACAAAGCCGTTTTTATGGGCCACCGTATATACCACCTGAAACAAATACTGCCCCACATCCCCTTCCCACTCCTTAGCGCCATATAAGACGCAGAAAACGCTGACGACGACCGTCAGAATCCCATAAGAGATATGGTAGGCTTCCTTTTTTCTTTTTTTCGCTCTCCCGCAAATATACTCCAGCAGGAAAGCGGCCGCCACAGCGATGAAGAGAAGAAGCGCCCCCAAACCTTTTCTGTTCGCCAGCGACATCATTCCCCCTTTTATGTTCAAAAAAACCCTCGTTCCCTCGTACAGAAACCATAAAATCACGCCGGCCGTCAGCAGATATTTTTTCCGGCCTGTCAGGTCCAAAGCAAGGTAGAGATACAGCGGGGCCACGTAAAGCTCATTTAAAAACAGCAGATCCTTACCATCCGCCAGAACGCTGGAGGTCCCCGGCAGAGAATTGCACGCCTTGCTTAAAAACAGCATAATAAAATACAGGCTCAGCAGAAGGATCCGATAATTTGTCTTTTCGTTGGCTATATCCAGAATAAAAATCACCGTAATCACTACGGCAAAGACCGCGCACAAGGTCATTATGGCCACAGGCTAAACAGAATCCGTCACATACATGGCATATTCTGTCCGATCATTCTTCACAAACGGATATACCGGAGATGCTCCCTCCGCTCCCTCCCCAAAATAGGTAATCATGGTCAGCTCCATGCCCGTATACTTCCAGGGCAGCGAAATCTTCACGGTCTTTTCAGGGCGGATCTGATCGATTTCCTCCTGCCAAAGCAAAAGAAATCCTGCCTCATTCCGCTCTTTGGTCTGAAAATCAGAATAGATCAGCTCTCCCTCTATCAATACCTCCACGGCAGAATTATAGCTGGTCCACTCCAGACTGGCTTCCGGCAGCGTCTCAGTAAATGTCCGTGTAATCTTCACGGCCTTCGCATCCTCTCCTCCCGGCAGCACCATGGTATATTTGTCAAGGAATTCCGGTTCAACCGCTGTCACCCCTTCGTCTGTCATGATCTCATAGCTCCAGCCATATCTGGTATCTTCCGTATCCATCAGATACTTTTCAATATTATTTGTGACGCTCATTCTGGAAAACACACTCAAAATCAGGACTACCACCACAAAGGCGAAGAAGGCCCAACTTTCTGTTGTGCATTTTTTAAATCATGCTATACTGAAAATAATCTTTGCCATAAATATCTTTACGATACTTAGAATATGTTCTGGAAATAGGAGAATAACAGATATGAAGTATGGAATTATTCAAGTCCCCATCGCCACTCTATACGGCGCCGCCGCTTTGACCTGGATCAGGGAGAAGGGGGTTTGCTCGGCCATCACAGATGAGGGGCTGTACGGGATGGGCGTGAGGATCACGGGAGATGAGGAGGACGGATTTTTTCCGGTGATGACCCACTATGGGTATACGGGGTATTTGCGGAAACAGGATTTTGTAATGGTTTCTCTGGAGGAGCTGGTTGCCTGGGAATCCGGAAACCTGATGGTGATCTCCGGGCTCTGTGTGGATATCACATCGCTGCCGGATGTGGAGGGCGTGGTGCTGGCCAGCCTCTACCGGGGCGCCCTGGTGGGGGTGCTGGCATTTGACTGCGGCGAAAAGGCCGGCTGGGCCAAGGTCCTGCTGGCGGACGGCCAAACCGGCTTTGTGCGGAATCAGTATCTGATGGAAAAGCGTTTCTCTCAGGCCGGACTCTGGGGGGTCTCCTCCCGGGAGGAGGGACCTTCCGGGCCGGCCCCGGAGGCTCTGCCCCAGGCAGTGATCACCGACGAGGAGGCCTTCCGGGAGGCGGTCACTCGCACCGCCAGGACTTATCTCGGTGTCCAGTACCGCTGGGGCGGAAAGTCCCCGGCGGGGATCGACTGCTCCGGCCTCACCTCCATGAGCTACATGCTGAACGGAATCCTGACCTACCGGGACGCCAAAATCGCGGAGGGCTTCCCCGTTCACCAGATTCCCGTGTCAGAAATCAAGAAGGGGGATCTGCTCTATTTCCCCGGGCACATCGCCATGTATCTGGGAGAGGGCCGCTACATCCATTCCACCGGAAAGATCGGCAGCGGCGGCGTGGTGATCAACAGCCTGCGCCCCCAGGACCCGGACTACCGGGAGGACCTGATGAAATGCCTTGTGGCCGCAGGGAGTATTTTCTGAGATTGCTTCTGAATTTCTATTGCCGGTCCATGGCTCCGGCGCAGTCCACGTTTACCGCGCCCTCCGGGTTGCCCGCGGCGTCACCGATATACGCTCCGCCTCCTGTGATGGACCCGGATACCTCACAGCCCTGAATCGAGAAGCTGGACATCACACCGGTACCGGTCTCCGCGATCCCGCCTCCCACGATGCCTCCCACACAGGAGGCGGTATCCGAAACCAGGATCGCCGCGTTTTCCACCCTGCAGTTTTCGATGACGGCGCTGTCGCTGTCCGGATAGGTCCCGGCGAATCCCACCAGGCCGCCGATCAGCGTGCTGTCCTCCCCTGTCACATGGATGACGGTATCCTTCACCTGGCATTCCCGGATCTCGGCCACCCCGTAAGGAGCCCCGCAGATGGCGCCGATGCCCCAGCACGCGTTTCCCTCGGCGGTCACACTGCCGCCCTCGGCCACACAGTTTACCAGGGAGCCGTAGGTGCTTCCTCCCATAATGATCCCGGCGCAGGCGCCGTCATCTCCCAGAGCTGTAATCTCCGCCGCGGCCCTGCAGTTTTTGACCTGACAGTCAAAGCCTGTCCCGACGATACCGCCGATGCCCTGGAGACCCTGAATCTGATTTTCTCCGGCCAGTGTGACATCTTCTATGGAGCTGTTCTCATACTGCAGGCCCACCACGCCGCCGGCCAGATAGTATCCGGTCACGCTGACATTTTCCACGGTCAGATTTCGGATCACCGCAGGGCCTTCCTCCGTTCCCGACACGCAGCCAAAAAGTCCCACCCCCATGGACTGTGGCTCCTCCACCGTCACATTTCGGATGGTGTGGCCGCCGCCGTCGAAGGTGCCGGTGAAGGCCAGCTCCGCAGCCGGCACCTCAGCGTCCTCCGGCGCGTCGGACCTGGATTGAAATGTGCCGATGGGGGCCCAGCTCTCGTAGTCTCCAAGATCGATATCCTCTGTCAGAAGGAAGCTCTCCGCCAGATGCTCCCGCACCAGCTCCAGCTCCTCCGCCGTGGAAATCTGATAGGGATCCTCCGCCGTGCCCGTCCCCCCGTCAAAGCCGGACACACCGCCCGCTTCTTCCTGTTCACTTTCCGCCGCCCAGGCTGCCATTTTGCCTCCCCCGGCCGAAAAAGTCAACGCCGCGGCCAGCATCAGGGAAACATAAGGTAACTTTTTTCGAATTACTTTTACCGTCATTTTTTTCTCCTTTCCACACCTTCTAATATTAAAGTCATAATTAGTTTTGACTAACTATGACCTCAATTTTATCTGCTCTGACCGCAAAATAAAACCCAAAAACAATTTCCTTTTACCCAAAATCGATATTTCCGCCACGCTTTGGACGCCCCAAAGCAGTCTCATCCGGAAAGGCGTGCCGCCTCCCTCATCGACGGTACGTATAAAATACCCGGAAAATATGTCTCTTTTGTGTTGATAATCAGAATAAAATCTGGCGTTTTTCTGTATTTTTTCTAAATTTGTGAAAACCGCGGATTTTGTTCGCCTTGCCGTCCCCTGCGGAATGCTCTATAATGCCTTTAGACCCGGTCACACCGGAAGAAAATTCGCACAGGAGAAAAATTATGGACCCGAGATTAACATTAGAGAAGCGTATCCAGGCGGAAACCGCCAGCTACAGGGGAAAAATGAGCCTCTACGCCGATGATTTAAAGGGAAACATCATTTCCATCAACGCCGATGAGACATTCGAGACAGCCAGCACCATCAAAACCTACATTCTGGCCTGTCTTTTTGATGAGATTCAAAAGGGAAACGCCAGCCTGGAGGATACCCTTACCTATCAGGCCAGCCAGGCCGTAAACGGCAGCGGCGTTCTTTCCTCCCTGGATCCGGGGGCCGCCCTGCGGGTGAAGGACACCGCCACCCTGATGATCATCGTCAGCGACAACACCGCCACCAACATGATGATCGACTACCTGGGCCAGGACACCATCAACGCCTGCATCCAAAAGCTGGGCTGCCAGGACACGGTGCTTCACAACCCCATTCATTTCGACCAGTATGAGAAGCTGGGCACCACCACCCCCCGGGACTATGCCAGCATCTTCCGCCGCCTGGCCAGGGGAGAGCTGATCAGCCCCGAGGCCGACCGCCAGATGCTGGAGATCCTGAAAAAGCAGCATTACAACAGCATGATCACCAAATACTTCCCCGTCTACTATCTGGACTGCGAGGAGACCGGTGAGGAGGAAATGATCTATGTGGCCTCCAAGAGCGGCAGCATGGACGCCTGCCGCAACGACGGCGGCCTGGTCTACACCCCCTACGGCCCCTACGTCATTGTCATGATGCATAAAGATTTTAAGGACATCCTGGAGTATCCGGACCACCCCTCCACCCACTACGGAGCCCGGGTGAGCCGCATGCTACTGGATCAGTTCCTGGCGCTGGAGGGACGCTTCATCCTTTGATGCCGGAAAAGAAAATCCTTCCCTCTTTCGCTTTTTTATGCTAATATGGTAACGCACTATTTCAAAAAAATATGAGGAGTATGATTATGCCAAAGATTAATTGCCTGAATCCCATCTCTCCGGTGGGGATGAAAAAATTTACGGAAAAATACGAGGTGACGGAAAATTTTCAGGAGGCGGACGCTGTTCTGGTACGCAGCGCCAATATGCGTGACCTGTCCTTTCCCCCGAGCCTTACCGCCATCGCCCGGGCAGGAGCCGGGGTCAACAACATCCCACTCGACAAGTGTACCGACGAGGGCATCGTGGTTTTCAATACACCGGGAGCCAACGCCAACGGCGTGAAGGAGCTGGTGCTGGCCGGAATGCTGCTGGCCGCCCGGGATATCAACGGGGGAATCCAGTGGGTCAGAGAAAACAGTGAGGATGAAAATATTTCCAAGGACATGGAGAAAAGCAAGAAATCCTTCGCCGGAACGGAAATCATGGGCAAGACCCTGGGCGTGATCGGCCTGGGCGCCATCGGCATCGAGGTGGCCAACGCCGCCGACGCCCTGGGGATGCGGGTATACGGCTACGATCCCTTCCTCTCGGTGAACGGAGCGCTCCGCCTGTCCCGCCAGGTGAAGATCGTGGAAAAGCAGGACACCATTTTCGAACACTGCGACTACATCACCCTCCATGTGCCGCTGCTGGATTCCACCAAAGGTACCATCAACAAAGCTTCCATCGCCAAGATGAAGGACGGCGTGGTGATTCTGAATTATGCCCGGGATCTGCTGGTGGACGACGATGACATGGCCGAGGCTCTGGAGTCCGGGAAGGTGCGCCGCTATATGACCGATTTCCCCAATCCGAAAACCTGCCGGATGAAAAATGTGATCGCCACCCCGCATCTGGGAGCCTCCACGGCAGAGTCCGAGGACAACTGCGCGGCCATGGCTGTGGATGAGCTGATGGATTTTCTGGAGACAGGACGGATCCGAAATTCCGTGAATTATCCCAGCTGCGCCCTGCCGCCGGAGGCCTGCGCCTGCCGCATCTGCATCATGAATGTCAACCGCCCCAACATGATCTCCCGCTTCACGGCAGTCCTGTCCGAAGCCGGCATCAACATCCCCAATATGTCCAACAAGAGCCGGGGCGACGCCGCCTACACTCTGCTGGACTGCGACACTCTGCCGGAGGAAGAGATCATTGAAAAAATGCGGAAGATCGACGGCGTGAAGAGAGTCCGGGTCATCTACTATTGACAAACGCGCGGACAGTCCCCGCCATTTTATGAAACACCTGGAGAATCATCAGAAATGACAAGCCAAACGAACCTGCCGCCCAAGAGTGGCATCACCAAAAAAGAAACCGCCTCCCACCGGGAGGCGGTGCTGAATTACGCTCTGTCCCAATATCAGACCTCCCCGGAGTATCCCTGGGCGGATACCCCGGACGCCGCGGTCCTTCGGCACAGCGGCAGCCGGAAATGGTACGGGCTGATCATGAAGGTAGACAGAAGCCGGCTGGGCCTTGCCGGGGAGGGCGCCTCGGATATTCTGAATGTAAAATGTGAGCCGGAGATGGGCCTTTCTCTGCGCACCGTCCCCGGCATCCTTCCCGCCTACCATATGAACAAGGTCCACTGGATCTCTGTTTTGCTGGACGGCACCGTGAAGAGAGCTGTCATCCTCTCCCTGCTGGATCAAAGCTTCGCGCTGACAGAAAGAAAAAGTAGGGGCTGAAAACCGTCCTCCGGCTTTACAGCAGAAAACGCAGCCGCTCCAGCAGACCGCCCAGCAGCTTTTTCATCCACAGCTTCTCACCGGAGATCTCCTGAAGCTCCAGCCCCTCCGGGACGCGGCTGTAGGTGTCCGCCGTCTCCACGGTGGCCGCCTCCGCCTCATACCGCTCCATCTTCTCCCTCAGGCTCCGGTTCACCGCCGGGCTGTCAATTACCAGCATCAGCTCCGTGTCAAGATACGCGCTGCGCATATCCATGTTAAAGGATCCCACCACCGACAGCTCCTCCCCCATGGTCATCACCTTGCCGTGGTAGGAAATTCCTCCCTCATACTCCAGCAGAGTCACCCCCGTATCGATCAGCCTCTGCTTCTGCGTCAGATAATCCACGGCGGCAAAGGGATTTCCATTGTTGGCGGCGGAATTGAACATCAGCGTCACCTTCTGCCCCAGCTCCGCAAGGGCGGCGTACATATCATCGCCGCACAGGATGTAGGGGGTATGGATCACCACCTCCCCCTCCGCCCGGGCCGCCAGCTCCATCAGCCCATAAAAGACGGTGGGCTCCTTGGGCCCTGTGTGGGTCGGATTGCTCAGGAGCGTGATTTTCTCCGTGGGCTCTGTGCCGGTCTCATATTCGTACTCCGCCTCAAACAGCTCCGGCCTCTCTCCCTTCAAATTCTCCAGCCGCCTCTCCAGACGGGCGCAGGCACGGCGGACACTGGGCTTTCGGGCAATAGTTTCTTCCTTGTGAAAAAGGGTACAGCAGTCCTGGGCGGTGATTTTCTCATAATAGGCAAGAACCTGATACAGAGAGCTTTCCGCATCCCGGGCGGAAGCTTCCCCGGTTTCCTTCTCTGCCGTGTTGTACACCAGCACATCCCAGTCATAATTTTTGTGTCCCTCGTAATCCCCCAGAAAATAGCCGAAGGTATTCCGGCCTCCCAGCAGATAGGCCGTCTCATCCACGATCACATACTTATCATGCATCCGGCCCATGGCGGTCCAGGGCTTCAGCAGATTGACCTTATTGTAGACAATGATCTTCACATTCGGATGGGAGGAAAGGGCATAAAAATTGGGATTCCCCTCCATCCGGACCCAGGAATTAAAGCCGTCCGCAAAAATCTCCACGCTGACTCCCCGCTCTGCCGCATCCAGCAGAACGGCCAGCATAGTAAGCCCCGCCTCGTCATCCCTGAAATCAAAGGTGGATAAAATCACTCTCTTTTTGGCGTGGCTGATCATTTGCAGCCGCGCATCCAGCGCTTCCCCATTATCATCAATGATCCTGGCCCGGTCTCCGCAGGTATTTCCTGTTTTCGCCGCCGGCAGGCTCTGTTTCCGTTCCTCCGGCTCCCCGCTTTCCAGATCCGAACTGCCGCTCCCCCGCGTCTGCCCGCCGCCATAATACTCCGCCGTGTCGAAGGCCGCCGCGGCCGCTTCACTGATTTCCGGCTGCTCCATATAGGGATACACCGCTCCCACCGTCAGGTATACCAAAAATACCGGCACCGCTGCCTTCCACACCAGCTGCCACCGCCGCCGTCTCTCCTTCTTCTCCCTCTGGATTTTCCTCAGGCTCACCTGCTCCGGCAAAACGCCTTCCCGCAGCTTCCGGGCGGCGCAAGCATACAGCTCCACATAAAACGCCAGCGTAAATGCCATCACCACCAGCTCCGCCAGCAGCAGCCCGTTGGCCGCCGCCGGCATCATCTCCGGAAATGCCAACAGCAGTACGCTGACCCCATACATGGAGGCCGTGCAGACCTTTCCGCAGAACAGAGCGCCCTCCGTCCGCCAGCCATACCGCGTCATCCACCCGCCCGCCGCCAGCATGAAGCCTTCTTTTATAAAGAAGAAGCACACCACCTTCTCCGCCAGCGGATACCGCAGAACGAAGCTCAGCGCCACCGCCCCCAGAGTAATTTTGTCCGCCAGCGCATCCAGCACCTTCCCCAACCGCGTCACCATATGAAATCTTCTGGCAATTTTCCCATCTAAAAAATCGGTAACCATAGAGATGGCGATCAGCCCCGCCGCCAGATGGTAATCCGCCACCTGTTCCGCCTCAAAGCAGACCGCCAAATACAATACCGCCAGAAAAATCCGCGCGTATCCCATCAGATTCGGGATGGAAAACCACTCTTTTCTTTTGTTTCCCGCATTTTCTGTGACTATAATGATACCTCCCGGCCGGGCCTCTCGGGCTATCTTTCCGGCACGATCTCCAGCCAATATCCGTCGGGATCCTGGATAAAATAGATTCCCATGGCCGGATTTTCAAAACAGATACAGCCCATCTCCTGGTGAAGCTGATGAGCAGCCTCAAAATCATCTACCCGAAAGGCCAGATGAAACTCCTCATCTCCCAGATTGTAGGGCTCTGTCCGGTCTCTGAGCCAGGTCAGCTCCAGCTCAAAATCCGCCTCCTCATTTCCCACATACACAATAATGAAGGAGCCGTCCTTCGCCTCATTTCTCCTCCGCTCCCGAAGCCCCAGAGCCTTCTCATAAAACTCCATGGATTTCTCCAGGTCCTGTACATTATAGTTTTCATGAATCATCTTAAATTTCATCGCTATTCTCCTTTCGCCTCATCCAGGATCTGTCCCGGGGCGCGTTTCATTCCATTTGCCACTACTCATTATAAACCAATTTGATGGGAAAGGGAATAGCAATACCAGGCATATTATTCCGTTTTTGCCCCTATCGGTCCCTGCAAAATAAAGCCTTGAATATAACGCGGACGCAGGGCTGTATGAAAAACAGCTGCGTAAAGTAGGCAAACGGGAAATTGAAGCAAACCAGCTTCAGCCAATTTGCCAGCAGGGTAACAAAATTGAACCCTATGTAATAAGGATAGTACAGAAAGGCCGCGATCAAGCTCATTGCGGGACACATAATCCCCACCGTCACGCAGATAATCGCTGTCTCAAACATCATCGGGTGGCTCTTTGCGGGATCAAACACTCGGCAGGCAAGCTTAAAAGACAACGGACTGCCTAACAGATTTTCCAGGGCATAGGCGAAACAGAACTCAATCAAGACACAGGCCCATATCGGCAGATAGGTTCCAAACATATAAACGCCGCCCTGCTTATTCAGGGCCTCCAGGACACTGACCGTACCGTTGATCGCTGTCAAGATGCCGCCATTTACGACATACAGGCTGTAGAATACATAGGCATGTACCGTGATCACAACTGTGATAAACGCGAATACCATTCTCTGAAATTGATTTTTGGGCATAATTTTTCCTCTCCTCTGTCATTAAAATATGGAAAAAGGCGCAAAAAAAATGTACTGTCAAGGGTGAGATCCATCTGATAGAAACCGTCCTCGTAATCAGATTTACTTGCCCTTGGCAATACATGTGTCGTGCGTCATTTTCTCCATAAAAAATAACACAAAAATTTTAAAAAAGCAAATGAATTTTATTTCACCAAATCCCGGACCACCTCGCCCGCCGCGATCAGTCCCGCCACGGAGGGCACGAAAGCCACGCTCCCGGGAATATCTCTCCGCTCCGTGCACTTGTGCTGGGCCCCCGGCGGGCAAATGCAGTGGGTCCTGCAGCTGATGCTCATATCATCCAGGGGCCTGGTGGGCTTCTCCGTAGAGTACACCACCTTCAGCTTCCTGATATTTCTCTTCCTGCACTCCCGGCGCATTACCTTCGCCAGGGGGCACATGGTGGTCTCGTATATGTCCCCCACCTGAAACTTTGTGGGATCCAGCTTATTGCCGGCGCCCATACAGCTGATCACCGGCACCCCGCTCTCCTGGGCCCGGAGGATGATCTCCAGCTTCGCCGTGACCGTATCCACCGCGTCCACCACGTAGGAGTAATCGCTGAACTGAAATTCATGGGCATTTTCCGGCAGGTAGAAGCATTTTCTCACCTCCACCTGGGCGTTGGGATTGATCTCCAGGACGCGGTCCCGCATCACCTCCGCCTTATACTGCCCCACGGTCTTTCTCGTGGCGATGATCTGCCTGTTGATGTTGGTGAGGCACACCTTGTCATCGTCGATCAGCACAAAGGCCCCCACCCCGGTCCTGGCCAGGGCCTCCGCCACATATCCACCCACTCCGCCTATGCCAAAGATGGCCACCTTCGCCTGGGCCAGCTTCTTCATGCTCTCCTCACCCAGCAGCAGCTGGCTTCTCGAAAACTGATTTAACATGCTCTCTCCTCACTTATTCCGAAACCCCGGTTCCTGTGTCAATGGTCTCATTCATGCTCCCCGTCCGGTATCCCCTCAGATCCAGGGTGATATAAGAAAATCCCAGCTCCTTCAGGTAATCGTAAACCCTGGTCCGGGTCTCCTCCTCCATCAGCTTCCCGAATTCCTCCGGCAGGAGCTCGATTCTGGCGATGTAGTCCTTCTCCTTTCCGTGGATCCGGACCCGGAGCTGATGAAAGCCCAGATCCAGCAGCAGCTGTTCCGCCCGGTCCACCATGCCCAGCTTCTCCTCGCTGATGGTCTCCCCGTAGGCGAACCGGGAGGAGAGACAGGCAAAGGACTGCTTGTCCCAGGTGGGCAGTCCCATCTCCCTGGACAGAGCCCGTATCTCCGCCTTGCTGAGCTTTGCGTGGCGCAGCGGACTTTTCACCCCCAGCTCCTTCACCGCCAAAAGTCCCGGCCGGTAGTCCCCGTTGTCGTCCATGTTGGAGCCCTCGGCCACGGCCTTCATTCCGTACTCCCCGGCGATCCTTCCGATCTTCTCAAACAGCTCCCGCTTGCAGAGATAGCACCGGTTTTTGGGATTCTGCCGGAAGCCCTGGATCTCCAGCTCCTCCGACTCACAGACAATGTGCCGGATCCCCTGCTCCCGGCAAAACTCCTTCGCCTCATTCAGCTCCCGGACCGGAAAGGAGCAGGAGGCGGCGGTCACCGCGATCACCCGGTCCGCCCCCAGGGCATCCAGGGCCGCCTTCAGCAAAAATGTGGAATCCACACCACTGGAAAAGGCCACGGCCACGCTTCCCAGCTCTCTGAGATAATCTTTCAAATTCTCATATTTTTCCCGCAGTTCCCTCTTCGTCTCTTCCATCTTCCTTCACCTCGTCATAATTTTCCAGGAAGTGGTGCTTCACGCCGTCCTTTTTGTAGGCCACCACCGTACTGAGATTTACATTTTCCACGCTCTTAAAAATATTGCTCTCCACAAAGGGATTGGTCTTTTTCAGCTCCTGAATCAGCTTCTTGATCTCCAGCCGCTTGGAGCTGTTCTGTCCGTCCTCCTGGCAGGAGGAGCAGGTATCCGTGAACTTGCAGGCACACTGGATGAAATGCAGGCCGTTGGCGTCCCGCCAGGCCTTGATATCCTCCTCCCGGATCAGATACATGGGCCGGATCAGCTCCATCCCCGGAAAATTGGTGCTGTGGAGCTTCGGCATCATGGTCTGGATCTGAGAGCCGTAAAGCATCCCCATGAGAATCGTCTCGATCACGTCGTCATAATGGTGCCCCAGGGCGATCTTGTTGCAGCCCAGCTCCCTGGCCTTGTTGTACAGATGGCCTCTGCGCATCCTGGCGCAGAGGTAGCAGGGAGACTTCTCCACATGAAACACCGACTCAAAGATATCGGACTCAAAGACGGTGATGGGGATGTTCAGCCGTCTGGCGTTGTTCTCGATGACCTTTCTGTTTTCCGGGCTGTACCCCGGGTCCATCACCAGAAAACGCACCTGAAAGTCAAACTTATTGTGCCGCTTCAGCTCCTGAAAAAGCTTCGCCATCAGCATGGAATCCTTGCCCCCGGAGACGCAGACGGCGATCCGGTCCCCCTCCTTCACCAGCTCATAGTCGTTGATGGCCCTTATGAACCTGGTCCATATTTTCTTGTGAAATCTCTTCCGAATGCTCTTCTCCGCCTCCTGGCAGAGATTGTCCTCCTGCTCCTCCTCTGTTTTCCGGCTCATGGCCTCCATCAGCCAGGCGATGTAGCCGCCCCGGAGACTGTAGGCCTCCACGCCTCTCTCCCTCAGCAGCCCCGCCGCCTCGCCGCTGGCCTGGCCCTTCTTGCAGTAGACCACCACCCGGGTTCCCTGAAGCTCGCGGGAATGGCTTTCCAGCTCCTCCAGGGGAATATGCCGGGCTTCGGGCAGGTGGCCGTAGGCGTAGGACATCTCGTCCCTCACATCTACCAGCGTATAGCCGCCCTTCTCCCACCCCGAAAGCTCCGCCACCGTGATCTCCCGCGCCTCAAATACCTCTCCCGTATCTCCCATAAGGTTCCTTCCTCCCTGACTCTCACATCACTTCTTCCGCTCGACATATTATACCTATCTTTTTAGTGGGTTTCAATAGGAATTTCGAAAGATTGTCCGGGGAAATGAAAACGCCCTGCCAAAGCAGGGCGCCCTTTGTCTATGATCGCTTATGATTCCAGAATTTTCATTACTTCCTCCACCGTCCCGCAGGCCAGCACCTGCTCCGCCTGCTCCTTCGCCTTGGC
The DNA here is from genome assembly GCA_964528295.1 of uncultured Lachnospiraceae bacterium. GTDB lineage: Bacteria > Bacillota > Clostridia > Lachnospirales > Lachnospiraceae > Choladousia. The sequence continues at coordinate 2,807 of CAZGRM010000018.1, read as the reverse complement.
GTAGCTCAGGCCCCGGATGGTGTAGCGGATATTGGCGGCCTCGCCGGAGGACATGCTGAACTCATCCAGGCCCATTCCCAGAAGGAGGGCGCTGGCCTTCTCGTCGCTGGCGAACTCGCCGCACATTCCCACCTTGATGCCCGCTCTGTGGCCGGCCTCAATGACCCTCGATATGGCCCGGAGCACCGCCGGGTGAAAGGAATTGTACATGGAGGATATCTTTTTGTTTCCCCGGTCCACCGCCAGGAGATACTGGGTCAGATCGTTGGTACCGATGCTGAAGAAATCGGCCTCCCGGGCCAGCTCCTCCGCCATCAGCACGGAGGCCGGAGTCTCGATCATCATCCCGGCCTGGATGTCCGGATCGAAGGGAAGACCCTCCCTGGTCAGCTCCGACTTACACTCCTCCAGCACCGCCCTGGCCTCCCGCAGCTCCTCCAGTGAGATCATCATGGGGAACATAATGCGGATCCTGCCCTCCGTGCTGGCCCGCAGGATGGCCCGGAGCTGGGTCTTAAACATGTCTCTCATATCCAGGGAGATCCGAATGGCTCTCCAGCCAAGGAAGGGATTTTCTTCTTCCTCAAACTGGTAATAGGGAAGGGCCTTGTCGCCCCCGATGTCCAGGGTGCGGATGGTCAGCTCCTCCGGGCAGAGCCGGGCCGCGCTACGATATACCTCCAGCTGCTCCTCCTCGGTGGGGAAGTGGCTGCTCTCCATATAGAGGAATTCGCTGCGGAAGAGTCCGATGCCGTCCACATGGTGACAGACCGCCTGTTTCACATCCTCCACATTTCCCACATTCCCACAGATCGATACCCGCCTGCCGTCGGTGGTCTGGGCCGGCAGCCGGCTCACCTGCTCCAGCATGGCCCGGTACTCCTCGTAGGCTTTCTGCTTTTTCTCATACTCCGCCAGCGTCTCCTGATCCGGCTCCACCAGGATCTCCCCGGCGGCGGCGTCCATGCAGAGAACGGTGCCGTTCTCCACCGCCTCCAGGATGCCCTCCACTCCCACCAGGGCCGGGAGTCCGATGCCCTTCGCCATGATGGACACATGGCTGGTCACGCCTCCCTCCTGGGTGATGAAGCCTTTGATGTACTCCAGGTTCAGCTTTGCCGTATCCGACGGGAACAGATCCCGGGCCACCAGGATCACCGGCTCCCGGATATCCGAAAAATCACCCATCCGGACTCCCTTCAGGCTGGCCATGAAGCGCTTTCCCACGTCCTTCACGTCGGCGGCCCGCTCCTTCATGTAGGCGTCGTCCATCATGTCAAAGATCGCCTGAATCTCCTCCACGGTGCGGCTCACCGCCAGCTCGGCGTTCAGGTACTCGGCGCGGATCTTCGATACCACGCCCTCCTCCAGGGTGAAATCATCCGCCATCATCAGATGGGCCGCAAAGATCTCATTGTCCTCTGCCAGCCCGGCCAGCTCCGCCTTCACCTCTTCCTTCGCTTTCAGGAAACGGTCCACCTCCGCCTGCGCCAGCTCCTCTGAAATCACATCCTCCCGGGGCTTCAGATTCACTTCCTGCTTCACGTATACTTTTCCGATCACGATTCCTCTGGACGCGGTTTTCGGTGCATATAATCTCTTCATACGGCTTCCCCTATTCTCCAAGTCCGCTCTCGATCAGCCCCACCAGCTTCTCAAGGTCCTCCTGCTCCGTCTCACCGCTGCACTCCACTGTGATCTCTGTCCCGCAGCGGATCATGGCGGCCATCAGATTCAGCACGCTCTTGGGGTTGACTCTCTTATCTCCCACCAGGATCGCCACCTCTGATCTGCATTTCATCGCTTCCTTCGCCAGCTCGCTGGCCGGTCTCGCGTGGATTCCTGATTTATTTACAACGGTCACATTCTTTGATACCATCTTCGTCTCCTCCTAATAATTAAATCTCTACGCCAAAATGCTCAAACAGAATCTTCTCCGCCTCGCCGTTCCACAGCCCTCTGTGAGCCTTGCAGGACTGGGCCAGCTTCGCGAACAGCGGGTCCGTCTCTCCCAACTTCTCAAAATCATCGATGGCGGTCAGTGGCATGTCAAACTGGGTGTAGGTCAGCTTCTTTCCTCCCGGAATCTTCGGAAGGTTCTTCGTGGCCTCGGCGATGCTGTCAATTCCTCCCACATGGGTCACCATAACCGCCGGATTGATGGCTCCCTTCGCCGCCAGCTCATTGGCCTCGATCAGGTCGTCGTTGTTTCCTCCCGTGGTCCCCATGATGTGGGTGCTGGTGTAATGGCAGTTGTACAGGTTGATCTCCGCCCGGAACTGATTGTCGGTGGGACCGGCGAAGAAATTCATGCAGCCGTCGAAGGCCAGCAGCCGGTCTCCCATCTCCGCCACCTGCTTCATCGGCACATAGACAAACACATCGTCATAGCCATGGCCCTCCGTCAGCTTCAGCAGCTCCTCCACCGGATCCGCCATGGCGGCCGTGTTCACATACAGCAGCTCCACGCCCTTCTCTCTGGCGGACTCCTCGCTGATCACCTCTTTCGCCCGGGCGATTCTCTCGTCGCTGATATCCGTCACCACGATTCTCTTCGGACGGTTTTCGAACTGAATTCCGTAGCTCACCGCTCCCAGGCCCATGGGGCCGCAGCCTCCCATGATCAGGATATTGCCGTTTTCCTTGGTGCCCATGGTGTGGTGATAGTTCTGCTTATTGGTGTGGTAGTTGGCGTGGTAGCCTCCGATGATACAGCTCATGGGCTCTCCCAGGGAGGCCTCAAAAAAGCTGTCGCCCTTGTACTCCATCAGGCAGCCCAGCTCCATCACCTCGTGGGGGATGACACA
>CAZGRM010000017.1:0-31029 GCA_964528295.1 uncultured Lachnospiraceae bacterium | reverse complement strand
TCCGAGGAGGCGGGGGCCTCGGTGGGGCAGGGCCTCATCTCTCCCTCTTTTTTCATCAGATATCCTTGCAGAAGGTTTGCCAGGGAATCCCGGTAATGCCCGGGCCCAGGATGACTCACCGTCCCCGCCGGCTTCCAGACAGCGATCACATCCTCATCCTCGTACAGAATCTCCAGAGGTCCCTCCGACGGCAGGACCCGCACCGGAACTCTCTCAGCATCCGACCCTTCCGGTTCAGTTCTCCTGCTCCGGGCCGTCTCTGATCTTCTGTCCGATCCTTCCGGTGCGGCATTTTGGCCTCTGGTCTGGGGCTTCTCTGACTCTCCGTCCGACCCTTCCAATACAGTTCTCCTCCTCCGGGCCGCCGCTGATATTCCATTCGACTCTTCCAGTGCGGTTCTCCTGTTCAGAGGAGGCTCTGATTCTTTACTGCCTCTGCCTGGCGCGGCGGCGTTTTCTTTGGTGCCGGAGGCAGGGGGCTCATTTTCCAGGAGAAGCTCCAGGAGGTCTCCGGGGTTCAGCGTCTGGGTGACTCTGACTCGCGTTCCGTTGACCAGGATCCCTGCCGGGCGAAACTTCATGCTTTTGATTTGGGCACGGGTAAAGCCGAGGCGGTGACTGAGGTACCACCCCACTGTGACCTGTCCCTCCTCCACTTCCTTCCTCAATCTCCTGCTCATATCCTCTCCTTCTACATCTGCTTCCGCACCACCGCGTACTCGTCCCCGTTCCGGTAGTAGGGGCAGCCGTAGTGGCGGTCTGAAAGGAAGCGGACGTATTCATCCTCATCCATATTTACATCACACACGTACTCCTCATATTCCTCATCGTAAACGCAGCGGGCGCAGGTATCGCAGCTGCTGGAATTTTGCTTCATATTTTTCTCTCCCCTCCTTAGAGCCCGCAAGGGTCAACACGATCCCCCTGTACACGCTCCGGCCGTCTTTGTGCCGCCGAAGGACTCCATGTCTCCGGGGCCTCCTATTCTTTCTGTATCGCCTATTCTTTTTGTATCCGCTCCGCTATCTCCTGATTTTTTCTCTTTTGGTAGGCGGAGAGCAGGTGATCCAGATAGACGGATTTGAACTGCTTGCTGGCCAGGGCCTGCTTCATGGGGGGCAGCTTCAGGATGGTGCCGAAGACGGCGGCCATGGCCCGGTGATTCGCGAAGGCCTGATTGTCAAAGATCAGGTTTTGCAGCGTCCCCTTCTCGATGGCCTGGAGCACAAAGCGGTGGGTGCTGTTCACCGGCGTGATGACCTGCACCGGGCGGCGCTTCAGCTCTATGGCCTTGGTGGGACAGTTCCGGGCACAGACGCCGCAGCCCAAACAGATCTCCCGGTCAATCACCGGATGGTGGGTCCCCTTTTTCCCTGCGGCCCTCTCCCGCGGCAAAGCCTGGCCGGATCCCTCTTCCTGCCGGGGCGCCTCCTCCTGATTTTCTTCCATGGAGATGGCCAAAATGGGACATACCTTGGCGCACTTGCCGCAGCCCACACACTTGTCCAGGGACACCTCCGGGATATAGTTGGTGGTGGCCACCGGCTGCATGGGGCTGAAACGGCGGGCGGCCTGCAGCGCCTCGCAGCAGCAGCCGCAGCAGTTGCAGATGAAGGCGGGATGCTCCCGCACGTTCTCCCCGATCTGAACCAGATTGCTGTCGTAGGACCGCTCCAGAGCGTCCATGGCCTCCTCCTTGGAAATCAGCCTGGCATATCCCCCATGCTCCGCCAGAGAGCGGGCCACGTTGTCGAAGGTCAGGCACACATCCCAGGGAGCGTTGATCTCGCAGGGATGGCCCGCATGGTACATCTTGTGGCGGCAGTAGCAGGTGCCAAGCCCGATGTACTCCGCCTCCTCAATGATATGGGTGGCCCGCTCGTAATCCAGAATGTGGTTCGTCTTGTCATTGGTGAGCACCGGCTCCTGGACATATACCCGGCCCAGCCTGGTCTCCGTGACGAAAAACAGATCCTTTACGAAATCCTCCTCCACGTTCATATACTGATAATACAGCTCCCCAAGATATTTCTGATCAATGTCCCCCCTGGTCCTCATCAGCGCAAACTCGATGAAACCGGCCATGGGCGGCGGCATGACGAACTGCCGCTGGCCATGGTACTCCGAATCCACCAGCAGAGCCTTCTCACAGAGATGATCCAGCACCTTCTCCGCCTTCGCCTCCGTGGTTCCCCAGATTTTCGCCGCTTTTTTCAGCGTAAAGGGGCGCACCGGGAGCAGCGATACCCATTTCGCCTCCCGCTCCGTGTACAGCACCTGGAGAATCTTGTACAGCGTCTCGGATTCCGGCGCTCCCTGGGTGAACCAGTTGATCCGCTCCTCCAGGCTTTTATACGCGTCTCTCGTCGTTAAATGTCCCATATCTTCCTCCTTCTGCCAATTCCGCGGCGTTTCCTCCGAACCATTCCCGGAGCGTATTTGAAAATTGCCTGGAGCCGCCAGATGGTTCCAATGAATTTTCAAACACGCTCTGACACTTCCGTCAAACAGCCGCCTGTCGTTTTCATTATAGCCCCTTCCCCCTCCGCCAGCAAGGTCTTTTACATGAAAAAAGGACAGCGCCTCCTCCTTGGAGGAAGGCTGCCGCCCTTTTCTTTTTTTACCAGTATCTTCTGGCGCACACCGGTGTGTCATAGTAGCAGGAGGAAATGATGATCCCGCTGCTGGAATTGGCCGCGTGTACGATCTGTCCGCCGCCGATGTAGATGGCCACGTGATCGATGCCGCCGCTGCCGTAGAACACCAGGTCGCCCGGCAGCAGGCTGTCCGTGCTGACGGACGTACCGCCGTAGGATTGGTCTGCCGCCACACGGGCCAGGCTGATGCCGAAGTTAGCAAATACCGACTGGGCAAAGCCGGAGCAGTCCGCTCCGTTTGTAAGGCTTGTCCCGCCCCACTGGTAGGGGTTGCCCACAAACTGTACCGCATAATCGGCGATCTGCTGACCCACGCCCGAGGAAGCGGGCGCTTCCGTCTCCGTGTATTCCGGCTCCGTCTCCGTGTACTCCGGTTCTGTGTATACCGGCTCTGTCTGAGGAGCTTCCGTCTCCGTGTACTCCGGCTCTGTATATACCGGCTCTGTCTGAGGCGCCTCCGTCTCCGTGTACTCCGGCTCCGTATATACCGGCTCTGTCTGAGGCGCCTCCGTCTCCGTGTACTCCGGCTCCGTGTATACCGGCTCTGTCTGAGGCGCCTCCGTCTCCGTGTACTCCGGCTCCGTATATACCGGCTCTGTCTGAGGCGCCTCCGTCTCCGTGTACTCCGGTTCCGTATATACCGGCTCCGTGTATACTGGCTCTGTCTGAGGTGCCTCCGTCTCCGTGTACTCCGGCTCCGCATATACCGGCTCCGTCTGGGGCGCTTCCGGCTCCGCGTACTCCGGCTCCGCATATGCCGGCTCCGTATCCTCCGCCTCGGCCTCCTCGTAAGACGCCTCCGGCTCCGCATACGCCTCCCCGGCTCCGCTTCCGTTCTCCGCCGCCAGTCTCGCCTGCTCCTCCTCCAGCGTCTCCGCCGTGGGGTAATAGGTCTTATAATCTACGTAATAGGCATTGACATAACCGTACACGTCGTCGCCCAGCGCCACCTTCATCCAGTCACCCTGGTAATCCACCACCTCCAGCTCCTCGGACTGGCGGGCCACACCGATGGCCTCCGCCTCCGTGTCAGGATTGGAGCGGATGTTCAGCTCGTCGGGATGAACGACGGCCACATTGTAGGCCGCCGCCCGGGCGATCTCCTCCGCCGCCTCACCGGTGGCAAAGTACTCCGCCTTCACATATCCCACGGCATTCCCCGACTGTATCTTGTACCAATCGCCTTCCTGGGCAAGGACGGTGGCGGAACCGTTGTTATAAATCTTTCCGGTAACCTCATTCTCCGTACTTGCGCCGCTTCTTATGTTAATGTATTCCTCACACTGAGCAAAGGCCAGCTCTCCGATCACCTGGGATTCCTCAGCATCCGCCGCCGAATCCTCTCCGGCCGTTTCCGCTGTCCCGCCGCCGGCCATTTCCGTCTGGGCTTCCTGCCCTTCCGCGGCCTCCTCGGCCGTACGCTCCGCCTCTTCCGCAGCCCCGGCCGTCTGCTCTGTCTCTTCCGCGTCCACAGCCGTCTCCCCGGCAAGCACTGTCTGCTCCTCTGCCTGGACTGTTTCCGCCGCCTCTGTCCGCACCGTACCGGCCCCGGCAAGCAACAGGCCTGCCATCATATAAAAGGTGATGGACTTCGGCATCTTCTTTATCATTCCTCTAAACGCCTCCTTATTCTCCCCGAATATTACGGATTTATTACAAGCTTGCAAACAAATGATAACAAAAGTGTTATTTTATGTCAACGAACTTAGTAATTTCTTTATTTTCTTTTAAGATGTGTGAGGAAACTGTGAACTCTTTTTTACAAAACCAGAGACGGAGCCGCGTAAGCTCTGGCCAGCAGCTCACTGTTGAGCATATACAGCCCCTTCGCGTCCGTTCCGAACAGCTCCATCTTGGTGATCAGATCGGAGGCGTTCTTCTCCTCCTCCCCCTGCTCCTTCACGAACCAGTCCAAAAGCTGCATGGTGCGGAAATCATGATCCTCGTAGGCCGCCGCATAGATGGTGTTGATCAGCCCCGTCACATACTTCTCATGCTCCAGTCCCGCCTTCAGAGGCGCCATATTGTCGCCAAGGCTGCACTCCGGCTTGTCGATGGCTCCGAAGGTCACCTTCTCCCCATTGTTGTGGAGGTACTGATAAAACAGCATCGCGTGATCCCGCTCCTCCTGAGCCTGAACCTTATACCAGTTCTCAAATCCGTCCAGACCCACCCCCGCGTAATAATTCGCAAACTCCAGATACAGGTAAGCAGAGTAAAACTCCTTGTTGATTTGGTCATTAATCAACTCCGCTACTTTTTTGTTCATAGTCAAATCCTCCCTTTCTCTTTGCCGGACTTTCGCCCGGACTGCGTTTTATCCGCATTATTGTACTCCTTCCCTTCCGTAAAATCAACTCTCCTCTTCCCCCATTTTTTCAGTTTTTCGTTGTTATTTTTGCTCTCCTGTGATATAGTAACGTGATAGAGCAAACTGTGCGGAAATGGAGGCCTTATTTTATGGTTGAAAAATGGCAGATTACTATTCCCGAGCTGACCGGGGACGAAGAGCGGGGCGTCTACGTTTACCTCCCGGAGTCCTACGGCTATGAGCCGGAGAAGCGCTATCCGGTGCTGTATATGTTCGACGGACACAATGTCTTCTTTGACTCCGACGCCACCTACGGAAAATGCTGGGGGATGAAGGAATATATGGATTACACCGGCACCCAGCTCATCATCGCCGCGGTGGAGTGCAATCACAGCCCCGACAACGGACGGCTGAAGGAGTATACCCCCTTCCCCTTTTCCCAGCGAAACGGGGACAAGATCGAGGCGAGGGGACAGATCACCATGGACTGGCTGGTACATACCTTTAAGCGGGAGATCGACGGGCGCTACCGCACCCTCACTGACCGGGAGCACACCTATATCGCGGGCAGCTCCATGGGCGGCCTGATGAGCCTGTACGCCCTTCTGGAATATAACCGGTACTTTTCCAGAGCGGCGGCCCTCTCCCCCTCCCTCTGGGTGTCCCCTCAAAAGCTGGAGAAAATGATTCAGAGCGTCAAAATCCAGCCGGACACCGTGATTTATCTGGACTACGGGGAGCTGGAGCTCTCGAACCATCCGAATATGCTGAAAAGCTTCGCGAAGATCACCGCCCTGCTGACGGAGAAGGGGCTGCTGGTACACAGCCGCGTCGTTCCCGGCGGGACCCACTGTGAGGCCAGCTGGGAGCGTCAGCTTCCCTTTTTCATGAACACGCTGACCTACGAAATGAATTAGAGCGTGTTTGGAAATTGCTTTCCGTGAGATGTGCTTCCCAGTTTGTGGGAGATTTGTCCCAAATGAGGGAGGCGTAGCGGGCTACGTCGACCGAATGCGGGGCAAATATACCGCAAAGTGGGGAGTGCAGATCGCGGGAATGAATTTTCAAACACGCTCTAGGAGGTGATAAGTATGGAAACTCAGTATTTTAAACAGTACAGCCCCTCCCTCGGGCGGGACATGGAGTGCAAAATTTACGGCCATAAAGGCCGCCCGGTGCTGTTCATCCCCTGCCAGGACGGAAGATTTTTCGACTTTGAAAACTTCCATATGGCCGAGGTGTGGGCCCCCTGGATCGACAGCGGCCAGGTGATGGTCTGCGCCATCGACACCCTGGATACGGAGACCTGGTCCAACAAATTCGGTGACGCCAGATGGAGGATCCAGCGCCACGAGCAGTGGATCACCCACATCACCGACGAGCTGGTGCCCTTCCTGCGCTGGCAGGCCAATGACCGGAACGGCTGGACCGGCTACCCCGGCATCACCGTCTTCGGATGCAGTCTGGGCGCCACCCACGCCGCCAATCTGTTTTTCCGCCGGCCGGATCTCTTTGACGGACTGCTGGCTCTCAGCGGCATCTACACCGCCGAGTACGGCTTTGGCTCCTACATGGACGACCTGGTATACGCCAATTCCCCCATCCACTATCTGGGAGGAATGCCCCTGGATCATCCCTATATCCCCCTTTATAATAAGAAGAAGGCCGTTATCTGTGTGGGACAGGGCCCCTGGGAATCCCCCGGCTCCACCAGAACGCTCCACGGGATTCTGGAGGATAAGGGAATCCGCGCCTGGGTGGACTACTGGGGACCGGACTGCAGCCACGACTGGTACTGGTGGTTCCGCCAGGTGGAATACTTCGTGCCCTTCCTTCTGGAGCAGTCCCCGGAACAGGAAGACTGACCGGACACCGCCCCGAAAGGGCCCGCGTTTTTACGAAATCATGCCCCCGCGGTACCTATCCGCGGGAATAAATAAGGAAAGAGGAAAACATCTATGAAAAACATCATCTTCATCTCACCCAATTTTCCCACCAACTACTGGCTTTTCTGCCGGGAGCTGAAAAAGAACGGGCTGAATGTGCTGGGCATCGGCGATCAGCCCTACGATGAGCTGCCCCAGCACCTGAAGGACAGCCTGAATGAATATTATAAGGTGAGCAATCTGGAAAACGACGACGAGGTGTACCGGGCCGTGGCCTTTCTCACCTACAAGCACGGCCGCATCGACTGGCTGGAGTCCAACAACGAATACTGGCTGGAGCGGGACGCAAAGCTGCGCACCGACTTCAACATCACCAGCGGCTTCCAGGCCGGCGACATTCCCCGGATCAAGTTTAAGTCCAGAATGAAGGAGTATTACCAGAAGGCCGGCATCCCGGTGGCCCGGTACCATATGGTGGACGATCTGGAGCATTGCCTGGCCTTCGCGGGCACGGTGGGATACCCGGTGGTGGCAAAGCCGGATAACGGCGTGGGCGCCTCCCACACCTTCAAGATCGAGGATGAGGAGCAGATGAGGCAGTTCTTTGATTTGAAGTGGCCCGACACCATCTATATTATGGAAGAGTTTGTTCAGGGTGAGGTCAACTCCTACGACGCCATCATAGACTCCAAGGGGGAGCCCATGTTTGAGACAGGAAATGTGACCCCAATGTCCATCATGGATATTGTGAATAAATCCGACAATTCCATCTTCTATATCCTGAAAAACCTGCCCGAGGATACCCGGGCGGCGGGCCGGGCCACGCTGAAGAGCTTCGGCGTGAAGAGCCGCTTCGTTCACTTTGAGTTTTTCCGGCTCCAGAAGGATCAGGAGGGCCTGGGAAAGAAGGGAGATCTGGTGGCCCTGGAGGTGAATATGCGGCCCAGCGGCGGCGTCACCCCGGATATGATCGACTTCGCCCACAGCACCGATGTGTATAAGATCTGGGCGGACATGATCGCCTTCGACCGCTCCACCATGCCGGTGGGAGATCACGCCTACTGCGCCTTCGCGGGCCGCCGGGACGGAAAGTCCTTCGCCATGAATCACGCCGACATCCTGGCAAAGTACGGCTCCCGCATCAAAATAACAGAGCGGATCCCCGACGCCCTCTCCGGCGCCATGGGCAATCAAATGTATGTGGCCGTCTTCGATTCCCAGAAGGATCTGAATGACTTCTACAACGACATTCTGAAATGCAATGAAAATTGACAGGAAAAACGCTGTGAGCTCTGACCTCACAGCGTTTTTTTATCTCCAGCGGGCCGTCATGATGGAGTGGGGGTCCAGCTCCATCCGGCAGGAGCTTCCTTCCACCAAAAGCTCAAATTTCTGCTTTTCCCCGGTCTGGTTCATCACAATCAACACCAGCTCGCCGCCGGGATTGGAAAAGGCGCAGCACTCCAGCTTCTGGGTATACCGGGTGGTGAGCAGCCGCTTGGCCCCGGGCTTTATGAATCTGCTGAAATGGCCGATATAATAGTAGGACAGCTTCACATCCAGAACGCCCTTCTCCCTGTCGTACATCACCGGCGCGTCACAGAAATTTTTCACGTGATTGGGGCCTCCCTGCTCATCCAGCAGGATATTCCAGTCGATAAAACCGTTCATTCCCGCGTTCAGATCACCGATCAGCGCGTGGCCGTAGCTCTCCGCAAAATCCATCTGGTTCCGCTTGGAGAACCGGGAATATTCCACACAGCCCTCCGTGAAGATCAGCTCCTTGTGGGGATATTTGTCCCGGACCGCCTGGAGGGCCTCGAAATGGTCCCCGGAATACCAGTGAAAGGCAATGCCCTGGATGGCCCGGTCCGCCTCCTCATCGGACAGGGTCCCCTTCGTCCGCTCCAGAATCAGGTCCTTATTGTGATCCCACATGTTCAGCTTCACATGGCCATAGCCCGCCTCGTCCAGCCTCTTTCTCAGGTAGTCACAGGCGAACCGCCGCTCCTCCTCCGCCGTAAAAACACAGGAATCCCACTTCTGGACCGCCGCCGGCTCATTTTGCAGGGTCATGCGGGAGATGGGAAGACCCTCTTTTTCGTAGGCCTCCACATACTTCACCAAAAGCCTGGCCCAGGCGTCGTAATACTCCTCCTTCAGCTTCCCCCCGTGATTCATCTCCCCGTTGGTCTTCATAAAGGCGGGGGACTCCAGGGAGACGCCAGCAGGCTCAGCTCCCCCTCCTTCTCCCGCGCGGCCTTGAGAAAAGGAATCAGATAGGCCCGGTCCCCCTCTATGGAGAAGGTGGAAAGCTCCTCGTCCCCCTCCCCCACGTAGCTTCTGTTTCCCAGAGAAAAATCGCAGCTCTGGATGTGGGTCCGGCAGAGCCGGTAGCCGCTGCCGCCGGGGCCGAAGTACAGGTTCAGGAGCCGCTCCCTGTTTTCCTTGCTCATACCGCTCCATACGTAGGCGGAGGCCTCCGTCAGCGCCCCGCCGAAGCCGATGATCTCCTGGCGGATCTCCTCCGGGTAAATCTTGATCAGGGACATCTCCCGCTTTGGACGGTCCTCAAATTCCAGGACCGTCCGCTCATATCTTTTTTCCGCGTTTGTTGTGTAGATATCGATACTCATACTGTCATTAACCTTCAAGCTTTTTCCTGTTTCTCTCCATCTTCTCGTTATAGATCTTCACGATGGCGTCAAAATTGTTGTCCTCTCTGAATTTCTTGTGGTCCTCCAGCGCCTTGTCAAAGGTGGCGTCGTCACCGGAGCGGATCAGGCTGGTCAGCGTCGTATACCAGTTTGTCTCGATGGCGCTCAGGCTTCTGGCCTCCGACGTGCCCTGGTCCGGCTTGATATTCTCGATGACGAACTGGGATTTCAGCTTTCCTTCGCCCCACTCCTGCATTTGCAGCGTGGCCTCCGGCTTGTCCGCCGACAGATAATCGTAGCGGTCATGGCCAAACACGATGAACTCCGACAGACGGTAGGTCTTCTTGAAGGCGTCGTTGTCGTTGAGCTGCATATCCTTCACCTCGGGAAGCAGCTCATACAGTCCGTCGCTGTTGATCTCGTAGGTCTCGCCCTCCACGCCGTACTTGCAGAGCAGGCCGCCCTCCTCGGAAATCAGGTAGGTGAAGATCTGGATGGCCTTGATAGGATCCGAGCAGTCCTTTGTGATATAGTTGATCATCCAGCCGGACAGTCCCGCCTGCGCCAGTGTGGGCGCGTTCCCCACCGTACTCTGAGGACCGTCGATGGCGATATACTCCGCGTCGGGATGGCTGCTTCTCCAGATCTGAAGGGGGCCGGAGCGCTGGGGTGTGCCGCCGATAAACAGGCAGGCGTACTTGCCGGCCTTGATCTTATCCTCATGGGCCGTGCCGTCATCCGAGAAGTTGTCGTCGCTGATATAGCCCAGGCGGTACGCCTGATTCAGTGTCTTGATCCAGGTCAGGTAATCCTCGTCCATATTTCTGTCATACCAGGTACCGTCCTCGTTCTCGATGGGAACGCCCAGGAAATTCTGCAGATCCGCCTCCAGGGAGCCCGCGTTGTCCGTCATGGAGTTGGAGCCAAAGGGAATGACGTCGGGATATTTCTCCTTGATCTGTCCCAGCACATCCAGGAACTGCTCCGGAGTGCCCATCTCCGGCTCCCCCAGATCCTCGTAAATATCCTTGCGGATGGCAAAGGCGGTGGCGGCCTTCAGCTGGCCGCTGTCGTAGTCCGCCTGGCCGTTGGAGTAATCCGGGTATCCGTAGGTGTTGCCGTCGTCCAGCTTAAACCAGTTCAGCGTATCCGGCGCCGCCACCTCGTAAAAATAGGGATCATACTTATCCGCCAGCTCATTCAGGGACAGGGCCCACTTCGCCGCGGAATTGGCCGCGGAGGAGCTGGCGTCCAGAATCGTGATGATATCCGGCATCTCGCCGCCCGCGAAGAAGGTGTTCAGCTTCGTGTCGTCACCTGTGACGAATTTCACATCCAGCTTCAGATCCTCCTTGATCTTCTTTGTGACGGTGTCGGTCCCCCAGTCCGTGTTCCACCAGTCGGCGTTTACATACCAGGTCAGCTCCGTGTTTTCTTTTTTGTCCAGCTTCCAGGCCGGAGTGGAGGCGTCCACCTCGTAGCGGTCGGAGGTCAGCTCCGGAAGTCCGCCGGAGGCCGTATCACTCTTCTCCTTTCCGCCGCAGCCGGTCAGGGCCGCGCTGACTGCCAGGGCCCCCGCAAGGGCCGCCACATACTTTTTCGAATTCTTTTTCATCATTTTCTCTCCTTTCTTTTTTCCGGGGCCCGCGGAGGGTCCCGGGAAATTACAGCTTTTTTCGCGGACGGGCCAAAATGAAGGCCGCCCTTACTCCTTGACCGCTCCCAGCATCATACCTGACACAAAATGCTTCTGGAGCAGCGGATAGATCATCAAAATGGGCACCGTGGTCACCACGATGGTGGCCAGCTGCACGCCCCTCGCCGTGGACTCCACCACCACACCGGTGGGATTCCTCATGGAGGAAAGCTGCTGCTGCACGATGATTTCATACAGCTTCATCTGCAGGGGATACAGCGCCTGGTTCGTCACATACAGCTTGGCTGTCATGAAGTCGTTCCACTGGGACACCCCGTGAAACAGCGCGATGGTGGCCAAAGAGGGTTTGGACAGGGGCAGGATGATGGTCAGAAAAATTCTCCACGTCCCCGCGCCGTCGATCATGGCGGACTCCTCCAGAGAGGAGGGCACCTGGCGGAAGAAGTTCATCAGGATCACCATATCATAGTAGCTGAACAGCGCCGGAATGATATACACCATAAAGTTATCCAGCAGTCCCAGAGACTTAATCAGCAGATAGGTGGGGATCATGCCGCCTGAGAAAAACATGGTGATGACTCCCATGACCGTATACAGCTTTCTGCCTCTCAGATAAGATTTACTCATCCCGTAGGCCACCATGGCGCACACAAACACGTGGCAGACCACGCCGATCACCGTCTTCAGGACCGAGATCAAAAAGGCGCTCCACAGACTGCTGTCCTGAAATACCGCCCGGTAGTTATCCACGGAAAACTCCTTGGGCCAGAATACGCCCTCCCCGCTGGCCACCGCCGACGCGCTGCTGAAGGAGTTCACCACCACATTCCACAGAGGTAAAACAATGATGGCGGTAACCAGCACCAGCAGGAGCACATTCATCGTGTCAAAAAACCGGTCGCCGCTTAATATTCTCTTTCTCTTCTCCATAATAGCCTCCTACAATACTGACTGGTCATTCAACTTACTGGTCAGCTTATTCGCGATAACCAGAAGAACAACGGAAACAATGGAAACGCCCAGGCCGGCGGCCGTAGCGTAGGAGAAATCACCCTGGGAAAGACCCATGCGGTATACATAGGAATTGATGACCTCCGCCCTCACCTGGTTCTGGGTATTCATCAGCACCAGGGTCTGATCCAGGTTGGAATTCAGCAGTCCGCTGACGGTCAGGATGAAGTTCAGGCTGATGATGGTCTTCATCAGCGGGATCGTGATACTCCAGATCTGTCTCAGTCTGCTGGCTCCGTCGATCCGGGCCGCCTCGTAGTAGGTGGGATCAATGCCCGCCATGGTGGCCAGATACAGGATCGTTCCCCATCCGCTGCTCTTCCACACATCGGAGAGCACCGCAATCCACCAATATTTCCCCGCGTCCAGCAGGATATTTTTCCCTTCCTTGATCAGGCCAAGGCTCATCAGAATCTGATTGAACATACCGGAGGTGGACAGCCAGTTGATCAGCATACCGCCCAGCACGATCCAGGAGAGGAAGTGGGGCATGTAGGAGATGGTCTGCACGGCCTTCTTAAAGGGGCCGTCCTTCAGCTCATAGATCATAATCGCCAGGATGATGGGGGTGACAAAGCCCACCAGCAGCTTTAACAGGCTGATACCCAGGGTGTTGCCCACCGACTGCCAGAAATACTTGTCTCCCAGGATGATCTGAAAGTTTTCCAAGCCCACCCATCTGGCGCTGTCCAGGGTATCCACCACCGTGTAGTTCTGAAACGCGATTTTCAAGCCATAGATCGGTATGTAGTTAAACACAATCATAAAAACGATTCCGGGCAATACCATCAATTGCAGTGGAATCTGATTCTTGAAATCCACAAACCATTGTTTGGTACGGACTCCAAGAGGCTGTTTTTGAACCTTTGATCCCTTTTCTTTCATTTTTTCCCTTCCCGCGGCAGGAAATGCCGCATCCTTTTTGTTGCTTTGGTTTACTGTTACTCCGTTGACGTCGACATCGAAACGTTTTTTACTAGTTGCGCTGATATTAACATATAAAAACGTTTTTTGCAAGTCTTTTTTATCGTTTTTCATCAAAAAATTCCGGTTTTCTTCACTTTTATAATAGATTCGTTTTTATTTCCCCGCTATTTTTTCTTTGCTTCATGTGCATAACGCACAATTTTCTTCCCGAATATCCGTTATTCAGCCCTCTATTTCGTGCATTTTTCACAATTCTGTTTGTAAACCAGGGCGAGAGGAAGAAAAATATTTTTTTCCTCTCCGAACCGCTCTTTCATTTTCTTTATTTTTATGTCTAAAATACTGGATTTTCCCTTGGTTTTATTGTATGATATAGGATAATATGATAAAAACGATTAGCAGCACATATCAGAAATTTTCAGGGAGGTAGAAAATCATCATGGAAAAAGTGACAATCAAAGATGTTGCCAGAGAGGCCGGCGTAGCAATTTCTACCGTTTCAAACGCATTGAATAACTCAGATCTGGTAAGTGAAGATACGAAAGCGAGAATCCTGGCGGTGGCTGAGCGCATGAATTACGTTCCGAACCTCAGCGGCCGCTGCCTGAAGTCCGGGAAAAGCCACATGCTGGGCTTTCTCACCTCCAGCATCGGCGGGGATTACTTTACTGTTCTGATGGAGGCCATGAGCAGCCAGTGCAGCGACCTGGGCTACACCCTGAATATCATGACCAGCAGGGACAGCCAGGTGATTAAGAGCCAGATTTTAGGAAAACGTTTCGACGGGATTTTTATTTTCCAGGGGGAACGGATTCAGGAGCAGGAGCTGAAGGTCCTGGAGCGGCA
Source organism: uncultured Lachnospiraceae bacterium (assembly GCA_964528295.1). Classification (GTDB taxonomy): domain Bacteria; phylum Bacillota; class Clostridia; order Lachnospirales; family Lachnospiraceae; genus Choladousia. The sequence continues at coordinate 17,077 of CAZGRM010000017.1, read as the reverse complement.
GCATATCAAGACCGTGCTCCTGGACCGGGCCTACGGCAGCCCCGATATCGGGAGCGTGGTTTTTGACTCCTACTATGCGGGCTATACCATCACCAAATATTTGATTAATCTGGGGCACAAGAAGATCGGCTTTATCGAGGGCGCCTCCGACGTGTATGACAGCCTGGAGCGGAAGCGGGGATATCTGGACGCCATGGAGGAGTACCAGCTCCCGGTGCGTAAGGAATACATCCTGCAGGGCTTTTTCGACGAGCTGCTGACCTACAATACCGTATGCGTATTCATCCGCGGCCGCTCCTTCGAGATGCCCGACGCCTTCATCGCCGGCAATGACAGCAGCGCCATCGGCTGCATCAAGGCTCTGACGGACCAGGGCTACCGGGTGCCCGAGGATATCAGCGTGATCGGCTTCGACGATATCAGCATCGCCCAATACTTCACCCCGAAGCTCTCCACCTTCCGAAACCCCATCCATCTCCAGGGGATCACCGCGGCGAAGATGCTGGTGGATATGGTGGAAAACCAGAGCGAGGGCAGACAGGAGGTTTTACAGGGCAGACTCATCCCGAGAGAGTCCACCAGCGTCATGCTGAAATAGAAGAAAAGGACGCCGCCGCGGAACCGCAATTCCGCGGCGGCGTCTTTTTCTTTACTCCAGACCGCCCATCTGTTTGATTGCCTTGATGGCAAAGGTCATGGTGCGGCCGCAGGCGATTCCCGGCATGAGGCAGGGATAGTTGTTGGCAAAGAAGCTGCCGGACATATCGCCGGTGATGTACAGTCCCTCAATGGGATTCCGCTCTTCGTCCAGCGCCTGGGTCTTCTCGTTGATGGCGATGCCCTGCTCCGTGGTCAGCAGGGAAGCGCCCAGCCAGCAGCCGTAGAAGGGTGCGGTGCGGATGGCGGAGAGTCGGGCCGGCATTTTGCCGAAATCCTCGTCGTTCTGGGCGTCGTACAGCTCATTGTACCGCTCCACCGTGGCCAGGAAGGTGGCCTTTGCGTCAGCGTCGAAGCCCAGCTTGTCCGCCAGCTCCTCCAGGGTGTCCGCCTGGAAGATCAGCCCCTCCTCCACGTACTGGGCGATGAGCCCGTCCATCATGCCCGGCACATTTCTTGCCATGGCGGAGCAGCCGATGGTGTGGAACCGCTGGATATCCTCCATATAGTTGGCGTCGTGGATCTGGGCGTACACGCCGCCGGGCTGGTTGGCGGCCGCGTAGCTGGTATCGTTGTAGGGGCTGGACTCATTGGTGAAGCGCTCTCCTCTCCGGTTCACCTTCAGGAAGGGCTGGGTGCCGGGATTGTACTGGCGGACGGTGCCCGGGAAATCCTTTCCGCCGTAGGCCGCGGGGTTGTCCACATAGCCCGCGTCCACACCGGGAGCCACCAGGCCCCGGTCAAACAGCATGGGGGCGGCTTCCTTGTCCAGGGAGGCTCCCGCCCACACGGCGGCCCGGATCCCCATTCCCTTGTCACTGGGGCTGTAGCTGCAGGCCGTGGTCACCTTGGTGCCCAGCGGATCAAGCTGCCGCATCATGTAGGGGTTGCCGGGATAGCCGCCGCAGGCCAGCAGCACGCCCTTGGCTGCGTTGATCCGGATGTAGCCTCCGTCCTCCATGTCCTGGGCGATGATTCCTGTGACCCGTCCTTCCCCGTTCTTCTCCAGCTTCACCAGGCTGGTATTGAAGTCCACGGCGTAGCCCGCCTTTTCGATGTACTCCCGGAACACCTCGTTTCTGGGAATCTCCGCGCCGTAGTAGGTGTGCTCCTGCTCCGGGAACATATACTGGGTGGCCTCCTCACAGTCGGGCCAGCGGGCCTCCTCCCCGGCGGTAAACTGGCAGGTATAGTTGTAGGGGTCGCTCTCCAGGATGCCGGAGACAAAGTCATGCATGGCGGCGGACTCCTCGATCCAGGTCTTCACCACTCGCTGGTCGCATTTTCCCGAGGCGTAGCGGCTGATCTCACTCAGCAGCTTTTTCCGGTCCATGGGCTCGCAGCCGGCCTCCTGTGCCGCGGTGCTGTCCACAGCGCCGTACCAATGGCGGGTATCCTGCACCACGGAATTCTGCTCGATGACCCGGAAGTTCAGCCCCTTTGAGGCCGCGTAGGCCGCCGCGCACATTCCGCCGTTGCCCGCTCCCACGATCAGAATGTCGGTCTCCCAGGTGTCCTTGACGGCGGCGTCGTCGATATCCGGCTCCACTCCCAGCCAGTCCTCGTCGCTGCCCTCGTCCACGGAGATCACCTCCATCACGGTCTCTCCCTTCGCCTGGGCGATACATTTGGCCGCCGCCTGCATCACCGCCTGGGAGGTGATGGTGGCGCCGGACACCGCGTCGATCTCACTGCCCTGGGCGGCCAGCAGAGCCGCCTTCAGCTCCTCGGCCGCCGCCTGTCCGATGGACGCGGTCTCCGCCGACACGTCCAGCACCACGTCCGTGATACTGGTCTCGTCAAAGGTCATGGTGACAGTGACCACACCGATGCCGTTGGCCGTAGCCGTGTATGTACCCGGTGTATAGAGGGCCTCCGACGCCTTCGCCTCCATTCCCGGAATCCTGGACAGAGCCGCCACTCCCATCACACCGGCCATGCCCTTCATAAACTCTCTTCGATTCAATTGCCTTGCCATAGTACCCTCCTGAAAACGCATTATTTTGTCCGGGGCAATTCTGCCGCCGTTCAATTATTTTTATTATACCGCCGGGAAAGTCCGGGAATCTAATTTATATTTTTTATTATTGATTTGATTTTTCGATCATTCTATAATAGAAGAAATACATGGATATACGGAGGACGCTATGAATTTTAAACAGATCGAATACGCCCTGGAGCTGTCAAGGACGCTGAATTTCCGCAGGGCCGCCGAGAATCTCTACATCAGCCAGCCCGCCCTCTCCTACCAGATCCAGACCCTGGAGCAGGAGCTGGGCGTGACCCTCTTTGACCGGTCCGGCCGGGGCGTCTCTCTGACCCCCGCCGGCTCCGTCTTCTGCCGGGATATGCGGGGCATCTATGACCGCTCCCGGGACACCGTCACCCGGCTTCAAAACTGCGGCCGCCTCTGCGAGGACACGCTGCGGGTGGGGGCCTTCCACAGCCACTCCCTGACTGTTTTACCCCGGATCCTGGGGCAGTTTACGGAAAATCACCCCAATGTGCTGCTGGATCTCAGGCGCATCCACGGCGCCGGCCGGATCGACGCCCTGTTTCGGGGAGAGCTGGATCTGATCTTTTTCGACAGGGATCAGCTGCCCGCCACCCCGGACCTGCAGTTTCTGCCGCTGATCCGCAGCCAGATCTACTGCGTCCTGCACTGCTCCCACCCCCTGGCCTGCCGCCCCCGCCTCACCCCGGAGGATCTGAGAGACAATACCGTCTATCTCTGTTCCGGACACGGACCCCAGGCTCTGCTCCAGGCTCAGAACCGCCTGAAATCCGAGGTTCCTGTCCGCCCCAAGCTCTGCCAGGACGCGGACACCGCCCTGCTCTGGGTATGCACCGGCCAGGGCGCCGCCTTGATGCCCGGCTTCTGCTACATTCCAAATCCGGCCCTGGTCTGGATTCCCTACGGCCCCGCGGACCGGATCGAGAGCGGGCTGGCCTGGCAAAGGGCGGCGCTGCGCCCCGTCATGGAGGAGTTCTGTTCCACAGCCCTGGAGGTCTACCGGGAGCTTTCGCTGCGGGAGGACGCGGTGCTCTAGCCCTCCCTACTCATCCTTCATCTTCGGCTCAAAGAGGAAGCTGGCCAGGTAGGACCAAATCAGGGCGGCGCTGATCCCTGCGGCGCTGGCCTTGAGGCCTCCCAGAAACAGTCCGAGAAAGCCCTCCTGATCCACCGCCTCCCTGACGCCCTTCCAGAGCGTATTTCCGAAGCCGATCAGAGGCACGGAGGCTCCCGCCCCCGCAAAGTCGATGAGAGGCTGGTAAATTCCCAGAGCTCCCAGAATGGTGCCAAGCACCACCAGAATCACCATCACCCGCCCGGGAAGCAGCGTGGTTTTTTCCAATAAGATCTGGACCAGGGCGCAGATCAGGCCGCCCACCCAGAAAGCATTAATATAATCCATAGTATGATCTCCTTCTCTAGAGCGTGTTTGAAAATTGCTTGTTCTAGCGCTTAGCAATGCTCCAGCACCACACCGTGGGCGATTCCCGGTATGGTCTGGCCCTCGTTGAAGCTGACCTTGGACAGAAGGGCTCCGGTGGGGACAAAAAGGACCCGGCGCCAGACTCCCTTCCGGAGGCGGGGAAGGACCATGGCGGACAGCACAACGGCGGCGCAGCCGCAGCCGCTTCCCCCAGCGTGGGTGTCCTGGGTCTCGGCGTCGTAAATCTCCATGCCGCAGTCAATATGCCGCTCCGCGATATCAAACCCCTTCTCCCGCAGCAGATCAATGAGGATCCGCTGCCCCACACTCCCCAGATCTCCGGTGATGATCTTGTCATAATCCCCGGGCTGGCGGTTAAAATCCATCAGATTCTGGTAGATGGTGTCGCAGGCGGCGGGGGCCATGCAGGCCCCCATATTCATATTGTCCCTGGCTCCCATATCCACGATCTTTCCCGGCGTGATTCCTGTCACCCTCACATGACCGCCCTTGGGGGCAAGTAAAAAGGCTCCGCTGCCGGTGACCGTCCAGGTAGCTGAAAGGGGACGCTGATTCCCATACCCCATGGGAAATCGAAACTCCTTCTCGGCGCTGCCGAAGTGGCTGGAGGTCAGGGCCGCCGCATAGTCGGCATACCCCGCCGCCACCGTCATGGAGGCCAGAGCCAGGGCCTCCCCGCAGGTGGAGCAGGCCCCGTACAGTCCAAAGAGGGGCGTGTTCATCTCCTCGCTGCCAAAGGAGGTGGCGATGAGCTGGGCCAGCAGGTCTCCTCCGAAGAGGTAGCAGACCTGTACGGGCAGCAGCTTTGCCTTTCCCATCGCCGTCTGGAGGGCCTCCCTCTGCATGGTGGACTCCGCCTTCTCCCAGGTGTCCTCGCCGAAGTCCGCCTCCGGCGCCACCAGATCGAACCACTCTCCCAGAGGGCCCTCGCCCTCCTTGGGTCCCACCACAGAGCCGCTGCTGATAATGTGGGGCGGCTCCTGAAATTCAATACTCTGACTTCCCGTCATCTGATTTACAGCCATGATTTCCTCCTGTCCCTTCCGTCCCCCCTTTTATCGCGAAAAAAAAGCGGAGACATCTGCCATTACTCTTGATCCTATTGTCTCCGCTTTTCTGAAATTTATGCTTTTTTGTATTCTGTTTTACGCCTCCGCCTGGGCGATCTTTTCCCGGATCCGCTCCTTCACCATGGCGGCGATCTCCGTGGTCTTTTTGTCCTGGTACTCCTCGTAGGGAATCGGGGGAAGGAAGTGGACCTGCACCGTCTGCCACGCGATGGAGCCGGTGTCAAAGGCCTTGTAGGAATCCACCAGCGCCACAGGGACGATGGGGCAGCGGGCCTTCACGGCGCTCTTGAAGCTGCCGCCCTTAAAGTCCAGGAGCTGATTGCCCTCCCGGCTCCTGGTGCCCTCCGCGAAGATAAGGAAATTCCGGCCCTTCTTGACCTCCTCCGCCACCTGGAGGATCACCCGCATCCCCTCCCTTGGATCCTTCCGGTCCAGGGAGAAGGCGCCCAGACAGGCAAAGACCTGCTTTAAAAAGGGAATGTTCTCCAGCTCCTTTTTCAGCACTACCGACAGGGGCCGGTCCATCACCTGAATGATGGCCAGCACGTCAAACATGCCCTGATGGTTGGGATACAGAATGTACCCGTCCTGCTCCGGCAGATTCTCCAGCCCGTAGCTCTCGATTTTCACCCGGCCGCCCCGGACGGCCCGGTTGTCGATCTGCTTGATCAGAGCGAACCGCTCCTCCAGGGTATAATTCTCCGGGTGGGCCGCCATCCGCAGCAGCCGGGCCAGCCCGTAGGGGACATACCACAGGTTCATCAACACCATCCATATAATTCTCTTCATCCTTTTTCCCTCTTACCTGCTCTGCTCCACCAGTGAAAGCAGCTCTTTGAAGCTGCCGATCGCGCCGTCCCACCGCTCCGGCTTTCCGTAGCCGTAGGAGGCGAAAATGAAGGGGACTCCCGCCTTCTCCGCCGCCATCAAATCTCCCTGGGTATCGCCCACATACACCGGCGATTTCAGGTGATTGCGCTCCATCACCAGCTTCATGGTCTCGTCCTTATTTTTTCCCGTATCCCCGTAGCACTCCGTGTCCGTGATACAGTCTCCCAGCCCTGTCTTTTTCAGCAGGACCTCAATATAGCCGCTGTGGCAATTGCTGACGATGCAGACCGGCACCCGCTTCGCCAGCTCCCGGATGGTCTCCACTACCCCGGGATAGCAGATGTCGCTGCCGTCCTCCTCAATGGCGGAGTTTTCCAGGGCACAGCAGGCATCCATGACCCGGTACCGCAGGCCGGGCTCCGTCTCCGGCAGCATCTCGTCCGCGATCACCTTCATGGTCTTTCCGAACAGATTTTTCAGGTCGTCGGCGCTCAGCTCCGCCTCCAGACCATTCTCCCGGATCACCTTCGTCCAGGCCTTCGCCACAATGGGCGTGGAATCCCAAAGTGTTCCGTCCACATCCAGCATGATACTCTCAATCTTCATATTCTCACCCGCTCCTTTTTTTCTTAGAGCGTGCTTGAAAATTGCTTTCCGTGAGATGTGCTTCCCAGTTTGTGGGAGATTTGCCCCAAATGAGGGAGGCGTAGCGGGCTACGTTGACCGAATGCGGGGCAAATATACCGCAAAGTGGGGAGTGCAGATCGCGGGAATGAATTTTCAAACACGCTCTAGTCTCTCAGTCTGACAGCGCCTCTATTTGCGAGGCGGGAAGACAAAAGCCGGCCTTGCTTCCGTCGATGGAAAGGGGCGGCGCCTCCGGGGTTCCCCCGCTCTCCGGCTCCTCCTGGGAAAAATCCCGGGGGAAATATTCATTGGCCGCCAGGTTGCCCCGCTGGGCTCCCCGGTAGTACATATCCTTCGGCAGCTCATAGCCGATGCACCAGTAGTAGGCCGCGTCGTAGGCGCCCTGCTGGGTGTCCGGCACCGACTGGAGGTAGGAGAGCACGCCCGCGTATCCCGTATCCAGCTCGTAGCTCATGTAGCTAAGCTGCCCCTCCAGGGTGTTGTAGTCCAGCCCCCGCTCATTGCAGTAGGCGATGAGGCCGCTGAACCGCCCCAGATGCCACTGACAGATGCCGTAGCTGGTACCGCCGTCTCCCAGGGCCAGCGGGAAGAAGGCGGATTCCAGGTGGATATTCCCCAGCACTCCGCAGGCCGCCGCGTGGTTCAGTCCCAGCTCTTCGGTCAGGTACTCGTAAATCTCGCATGTATTTTCCGTAATGCTCGCCGCAGGGTAATCCAGGGGATTCACATGAAACTCCGGCACGGGATTTTCCTGGTTTTCCGCCGCCTGCTGTCTCTCCCGCAGCTCCCGCTGCTTTTTCTCCTCCGCCTCCAGGGCGCTGAGGATCTGCTTTTCCTCCTCGGTGGGCTCCTTCGCGGACACCACGTCGACGGACTCTATCAAGAGACCTCCCGGCTCCTCCGCCGCCTGCTCCTCACCGGCGCTCCCCCCCGCGTCCGCCGGCTCCTCACCGTCCAGAATCACCAGGGCCTCCTCCTCCATCTCTCCGGCCTGTCCGCTTATGGCCGGAGCTGCCGCCAAGCAGGCCAGGAGGCAGAGAACCGCGTAAAATTGATATCTTTTCTTCATAATTCTCCTTTGTCTGTCATCTACCGCCTTACCCTTTTATTTTTACCATAATTGACAGTAATACGCAATAGTGGATTTCGCAACCGTTGCTGTTCCTAGGGACCGGACGGTATCGTTACCGCCTGAACGGCTGCCGGATTCCGGCGGAAAAAAGGGGGCCGAAGCCCCCCAAAGCTGTTTCTTTTAATGACCTGTCACGCTGGTGGCGTACAGATCGCCGTTTGGCAGTGTGTTGGAGTAATTCACTCCCACCACCACGTACAGCCCCTCCTGAATGCCGTCCGCCGTGCTGACGGAAGCGTCGGAGGTGTTGACCGAATAGGTGTTTCCGTCGTCCGCCGCGATCACAAAGCCGTTTACCGACGCGCTGGTGATCGTCCCGCTGATGGTGCCCAGATCGTCGCCGCCTGTGTTGCCTGTGCCGCCGTCATCGCCGTCATCCCCATCGGTGCTGCCGCCGGTGGAGGCGCCGCCGCTCTCAGAGCTGACGTAGGACTTGGATATGTAGCAGGTGGAGCCATTCACGGAAATGGCATACCAGTTGTCCGTCTCTCCCACCACCGTGATCGCCTGTCCGCCGGCCAGGGTGTCCACCTGGCTGCTGTCCGTGCTGGGGTTGGCCCGCACGTTCACCTCCGTGGTGGTATAGAAGGTGTAGCTGGTGCCGTAGTCGATGTAATTGTTCAGCTCCGCTGTCTGCTTCGTGTCATTGCTCACCGTCTCCTGGGCCTCCGTGCTCTCTGTGGAGGTACCGGAAACGGGATTGGTGCTCACCAGGTAGGCCTTGTTGACGTAGCAGATATTTCCATTGATATTTACCTTAAACCACTGGGAGGTCTCCCCCACCACGGTCACCTGGTCTCCCTTTGACAGGGAGCCCATGATATTTTCATTGGACTCTGTGCTGGGCGTCACCCGGACATTTACCGCGTCGTTGGCGTAGAGCGTGGCGCTGGTGCCGTAGTCCGTCAGGGTGCTCAGCTCCGCGTCCGCGTCATTGACGCTCTCGGACTGATTCTGGGTCTCGGACTGCTGGGTCTGGGTACTGTCCGAGGTGATGGCAAACAGGGAATTATTCAGCACCGTGAAGCTCTCCACCGCATCCTGCACCGCCTTCAGAAGCACCGTATTGTCGTCTGTCACGGTACCGGAAATCACGTAAGCCTCATCCGCGGCGATGATGCCGTAGGTGACGGCGTAGGTCCACATGCTGGTGGAATTGTACTTTACCGTATATTCATAGGTGTTCAGAGTGCCCGCCGTCTTCTTCTCAAACTTTACCACCTCAAAGGCATTGGCCTCCGCGTACTGCTTGGTCAGGCTCTCCTTCAGCGCGTCCTCCGACTCCGCCACGGAAAGATTCTTCATCTGGCTTTCTGTGGTGGCGTGGGTGATGCTGATCATAGCCGCGCCGGATGAAAATACCCGCATCTCATCCGCGTCCTGGGTCACCTTCCAGGTGCTGTCGGGCAGCGTGATCTGAATGCTCCCGTCACCGGACTTGAACGCGATATCCTTCTGAGGCTCTGTCTCAGACTCCGTCTCCGTGGGAGCCTCCGTTATTTTCTCTGTCTTTTGCTCTGTCTCGGACTCGGATTCTGTCTCCGGAACCTTCTTCAGCTTATCACACCCTGACACAAGGCTCGCGACGGCCAGTGACATCACCAGAGCCAGTATCACTTTCTTTACTCTTCTGTTTAACATGTCACACCCTCCATTTCTTATAACTCCCTTTTATCTCTATCACTTTCCCTGTTCTCCCCGATGGAATAAAACACAAAAAACTGGTATTGAGTCAATACCATTATTCATAATCATACCACGCATTCAAAACTTGCGCAAGTCACCTCCCGCCGAATCCGGCGTAATTATCATATTATTAATAATTTCGTAATAGTTCAATCGATCCCATTCAGCTCCTGATACAGGCTTTTCGCAAAGCTGTCGGTCATGCCGCAGACCCAGTCGGTCACCAGCATCAGCCGCAGATACAGCTTCTCCTCCTCGCTTTTCCCGGCAGAGTAGGCGTGATAGGCCCGCCTGTAGTTTTCGGAGATCAGAGCCATCCGCTTCTCCTCCACATCCTTTTGCGGCACATCGGTGTCATAGTACAGGGCCGCCGCCACAAATTTGCTCAGGTGGGAGTTCAGCACCGTGTCCGCCGCGATCTCCAGCTTGTAGATGGGATTGGACACGAAGGCGTACCGGTAGGCGATATCCCCCAAAAGCTCCATCACGCCCTGGGCCCAGGTGCCGTGAAATAAATCCCGCTCCCAGGTGCCCTCCATGATCCGGGAATAATGATTGAGAAAGCTGTCGGTGGCGCAGGTGATGAGAAAGCCCTGGACCCGCACCAGAAAATTCTGGACCGCGAACTCCTCCTTGTCGGAGATCTGCCGCTTCCTGGCTCTTTCGTACCTGTCTCTCAGGATCTGGGCCGGATTGAACTGCTCCTTCTCCTCCTGGGAGGCCTTCTCCTCGTAGGCCTCCAGCTCCCGCAGCAGGGCGTGGTAGGAGACGCAGCCCTTCTTGAAGGCATCCTCGATATCCGCGGTCCGGTAGGCGATGTCATCCGCCGCCTCCAGGATGAAGGTCAGGGGATGACGGGCCCCGCGGGTGCCGGTGGCCTGGGAAATTTTCCGGTAGATCTCCTCCTCCGCATAGAAATATCCCATTTTTTTCTTCTTGACATCCTCGCCCTCCGGCTGAATCTCCGTGGACCTGACCGGATATTTTATGATTGAGGACAGAAGTCCGTAGGTCAGATTCATGCCGTTTTCATCCACCAGGAAATGGAGCTTCGTCACCAGACGCAGGGCCTGGGCGTTGCCCTCAAAATGGTACAGATCCCCCAGCATCTGGGGGGTGAGAAGCTCCGTCACCGGCCGGCCCCGGAACCTGAGCTCCGGCAGATTCCAGGTGAACCACTCCCGGATCGCCGACTCTCCGAAGTGGCCGAAGGGGGGATTTCCGATGTCGTGAATCAGCCCCGCGCAAAGTAATATATTGCACACATCCTCCTTCATCTGCCAGTCAAAGGAGGGATCCCGGCCGCTTTGGAGAATATCCTGGGCGATGTTTTGTCCCAGGGACTTGGCGATGGAGGATACCTCCAGGGAGTGGGTCAGGCGGGTGCGGATGAAGTCGCTCTTGTCCAGGGGAAATACCTGGGTCTTATCCTGCAGCCGCCGGAAGGAGGCGCTGCCGATGATCCGGTGGTAGTCCTTCTCAAATTCGCTCCGCAGATCCCGGCCCTTCGGGGAGCGGGAGACCAGGGAGCGGGACCGCTCCGGGGAAAGTAGTGTTTTCCAGTTCATTGGGATAAATCCTTTCTATCTATGCTTTCGCGGCGGACGGCTTTGCCTAAAATCTCCGGCGGATCTCCTGCTCCGCGGCCCAAAGGCGGCGGTTCAGCTCCTCCTCCGGCAGAGTAAAGGGCCGGGCCGCCGCGGGATTGTCCCCGCCGCTGTTTTCCACCGGCAGCAAAAGCTCCCGGATCTCTCTGTATTCGTCCAGCAGCCCCTGGCCGTGGAACACCCGGTAGGCTCCGGCGTCGCTGCCCAGGGCGATGGAGGCTCCCAGCTCAAAGCCCCGGCGGATCCGCTCCCCCGCCTCCCGCTTCAGCCAGGCCAGCGTCCCGTCGTCAAAGCGGCCGCTGCCAAGCAGGTTTGTGATGGTGACGTAGGTGGGGACCCAGACCGCATGGCTCTCCGCCAGGGCCCGCAGCGCCTCCTCGTCCATGAAATTTCCGTGCTCCACGGAGTCCACCCCGGCCTCCACCGCGTTTTTCACCGCGTCGGCCCCATTTACGTGGGCCATCACCGAGAAGCCCTCCTCGTGGGCGATGTGGATCATCTCCCGGATCTCCTCCCGGGACAGGGGCGGCTCCGTCATCTGGCCCCGGCGGTCAAAATCCATGATCCCGGAGAACATTACCTTGATGAAATGTCCTCCCTCCGCCCGGACCCTTCGCACCAGGTCCTGGTACTCCCGCCAGGTCTCAAAGGGAAGCCCCACGATCCCGCCGTAATAGCCCTTTTTGTGTATGGCAAAGATGGGGCTCCGGTAGGTGATCCCGTACTCCGCCGAAAGCTCCATGGCCCGCCTCGACACTCCCCGGGCGTCCCCGCCGTCCCGGACAAAGAAAATATCCCGCCTCCGGTACTCCTCCAGCTTCTCCCTGATCCAGCGGTCCACCACCCCATCCCGGTGGAGCTCCACCGCCTTTTTGTAATTCACGCCATCCATAATCATATGGGCATGGCACTCACCAAACATAGTCAAGACTTCCTTTCTCTGTTTCCCGGGCTATTAGCTATTTTACGCCTCATATTTTATCACATCCTCCTGAAATTTCCCACTCTGAATTAAAAAAGGAGCCGCCGGCGCGCAGATATCTTTGATCTGCTTCACGGCAGCTCCTCCATGGGCACTGTTTTACTCTTCGTACTGCTCCTTTGTAATCTCCCGGATCAGGGACATTGTCTCAGTGAATTTTTCGGACATGGGGTAGCTGTCGAAGCTCAGGAGTCCTTCCTCGGAGCCTGATCCCTTTCTCTCAAAGTAGAGGCTGCTGACTCCGTCCCAGGAGTCCCAGATTTCCCGGACCGGCAGGCTTTCCAGGTCTCTCTGATAGGCTGCCAGCACCTCCTTTGTCCACCGCTGGGGGATCGACAGCTCCACTCCGTCACCTTCATAAAGGATGTATTGATTCAGCACCTCATCCAGGCCGCTGTAATGGTAAGTAATGAGAAAAATCTCCTCCGGCTGCCAGTCAAGCACCGGATAGTATCTTTTCCGAAGCTCCTGGTTCTGGAAGACCGCCTCCAGGCAGCTCCCCAGCACCTCCTGGTCCACCGTATAGGCGCGGTACACTTCTCTTCCGCTCTTCAGCACATACTTCACGCAGACATCCGTTCCCACGTAGGACCCTATGGTCATGACCCCCGCGCTCTCGTTTTCCCTGGCATGCTTCACCCCGTCCTCCGCCGCCGGGTAGAGGGCCGCCACATTCTCCGACTCCAGCCGGTCCAGGATCTGCCGGGAACCGCCATAAACCGTCCCCATTTCCTCCGTCTCATAGCCGATGCCGGACCAGAGCTCCATCACCGACATGGCACGCAGCTCCTCCTGCTTCGGGAGATACGTATTATAGCCAAAGACGTCACAGCGAACCGAGAAGTACAGAGCCGCCCCAATCGCCACAGCGATTACCATGTGATACTTCCGAGTCAGCGCCTGGCGGATGTCCCAGCGGTAAATAAATTCTATGACCGCGCAGCACAGGGCGCCGATCACCGTCAGGAGGATGCCCTCCCACAGGATGGTATTCGCGCCGTCATAGGTCACCACCGCCGCCACCAGAGAGGCCGGCACCGCCAGAAGGATCTTCAGCACTCCCTCCAGTCTGGGAAAGGCGATGGCCGTCCCCGCCGCCTCTGTCCTGCGCAGCCGGTACAGAAAAAGCGCCAGAAAAGACAGCAGCGCCGCCAGGGCCACCAGCTGGCAGAGGCCCCCGGCGGTGGGGATGGTGCCGGTCAGGCCCTTGCCGCCCGTCTGGCCCTTGCCGCTGCCCCAGAAAAGGCAGAAGGCCCAGGGCGAGGAGTAGGCCAGAGTCGCCTTTACCTCCGCCCTCTCGATCATATTGGTAAACAGAAACACATCCTGAAAGGTCTCCCTGATCAATATCAGCAGCGGCCCGTAGCCAAGGAATACGGCCAGCACGCAGACTGTGGTCAGCATTTTTCCCGTGAGCATCACCGCCAGCAGGGCCGCGGAATAGCTGCACAGGAAAAACAGGATCCCCCGTGCGGTGTCCGCGGCCACCTCCCAGACCGCCGTCCCGGTCACTCCTCCGTAACACACCCCCACCAGAAGTCCCAGCAGCTGGCAGATCAGGTACGCCGTCACAAAGGTCATGACGCTTCCCAGATACTTTGCCCCGAAGAGCCACGTTCTCGTCACCGGCAGGCTGTGGTACAGGTCCAGCTTTGCCGAAAAATGGAGGTAGGTGAAGGCACAGAGGGCGCAGACCACTCCCAGTCCCAGGATCACCGGCCCGTTTTCCCACCGGTCAAGCCCCATATTCGCGCAGAATATATCGATCCTGTCCCCGGCGGAGGCCTCCTCATACCGGTTGCTGAGGAGAAATACATAGGACAGCAGCACCCGCAGGGGAATCAACAGTCCCAGGACCACTCCCTGCAGAGCCGTCAGCCAGGACAGTTTTTTCCACTCATCCCGGGCCAGCTTAAAAAACGAGATTTTTAATGTCATATCCGGCCACCTCCGTTTCACTGATAAAGATCTCCTCCAGCGTCAGGGGAAGGATCTCGGAAAACAGCGGCTCCTTCTCCCAGATTTTTTGCTGCACCTCGTCGTAGCCGCCCCGCACCACCATGGTAAGCAAAGAGCCCCGCTTGTCAAACCGCAGCACCTCCAGCTCAGAAAGCAGCTCTTCCTCCCGCTCCCGCAGGGGGATCACACACTGGATCTTGTGAAGCCCCAGCTTCATCTCATCCAGATCCCTGGCAAACAGAATGCCCCCTTTGTGCAGCAGCCCCACATGGTCGCAGATGTCCTCGATCTCCCTCAGACTGTGGGAGGCGATCACCGGCGTAAATTTCCTGCTCATCACCTCGGCGGCGAATAGGCTCTTCACCGTCTGGCGCATCACCGGATCCAGCCCGTCGAAGGTCTCGTCGCAGAACAGGTACTCCGTCCCCGCACAGAGCCCCAGCAGCGCCGACACCTGCTTTTTCATTCCCTTGGAAAAGGTGCGGAGCTTTCTGCCCGGATCCAGATCAAACTTTTCCAGCAGATCCCAAAACCGCCCCGCCTCAAAGCCGGGATAGATCATCTGATAGTAGTCTCCCATCACCCCCGGGGTGGCGTTTGGAAAAAACCAGGCCACGTCCGGCAGAAAGCACAGCTTCTCCTTGGCCTGGGGATTTTCCCACACCGGCATCCCGTCCACCAGAACCTGGCCCTCCTCCGGCTTCAGCACTCCGCTCATGACCCGCAGCAGCGTACTCTTCCCCGCGCCGTTGGTGCCCACCAGACCGAAGATGTGGTTCTCGCCGATCTCGGCGCTGACCCGGTCCAGGGCCAGGATGTCCTCAAATCGTTTCGTCACTCCCTGAATCTTTATCATTCCTCTTTCTCTCCCTCCTCCTGATAATACCGCCTCGCCCGCTCCACAAAGGATTCACAGGAAATATCCAGCTCCTTCCCCTTTCGCACCAGCTCCCCCAGGGACCGGTAGACCCCCTCCTGCTTTTTTTCCTTCAATCCCAGATCCCCCGACACGAAGCTGCCCCGGCCCTTCACCGGATAGATGTATCCCTCCTGCTCCAGGGCGCTGTAGGCCTTCTGGATGGTGTTGGGGTTGATGGAGAGCTCCGTGGCCAGAGAGCGGACGGAGGGCATCTGGCTGCCCGGCTCCAAAATACCGTTCACAATCATCATCTGGAACCGCTCCGCGATCTGCTCATAGATCGGTTTCCGGTTCTGTAAATCAATGGATATCATAGGCTCTCCTTTCCGTTCTATGTCAGTAGAGTGTACCACTTGTATTAGTACACTTATTTTATACTATGGGGAGAGGGAAAGATCAACCCCATTAAGATTTTATTAAGATAATTTCCCAAAAAATCAAAAAAGCCGCCCGGCGAAAGCGCTGTGCTTCTTCGCCGGGGCGGTCAATGTTCCTGTCTTTTCTTGTTTACTGGGCGGTGAACAGATTTTTATTCACATAACCCACGGTTCCGTCATAGCTCACCTTATACCAGCGGTCCGTCTCGCCGAGAGCCGTCACGTTAGTTCCGGAGGCGATGGTGGCGATGATCTCTCCGTCCTGGGACGGTGTGGTGCGCAGATTGGCTCCCGTGGAGGCCTGAACCGTGAAGGACTCCGCATAAGCTCCCACGCCGTACTCCGCATCCACCGCGGAGGTGTCGGTGCCAGAGGAACCGGTGTCGCCGGAGCCGGTATCCCCGCCGGAGCCGGCCTCATTGGCCTGCTGCTCGATGATCTGGAGCCGCTCCTCCTCCGTCTTGGGCTCCACCGCGGTCTCGGACATGAACTGCTTGGAGACATAGCCGTAGCTCTCATAGTCGTCCAGCTCCACCATGTACCAGTTGGGGGTCTCACCCACAACGGTCACCGCGTCGCCCTGCATAAAGCTCTCAAAGATCTCGGCGGAATCGTCGGTGCCGGGCTTTGTCCGCACATTGATATCGTCCATGGCGTACATGAGCTTGAGCTGGTCATACTCCGTCTCCTGGGCCTTCTCCTCGTCAATGGTCAGCACCCTGGGCTCCGTCTCGGACTCCGTCTGAAGCTCCGTCTCAGTGGGCGGCTCCGTCTGAGGCTCGGTGGGCGGCTCTGTCTGGGGCTCGGTGGGGGCTTCCGTGGGCGCCTCGGTGGGCGGCTCCGTCTGTGCCTCCGTCTCAGGCTCTTTTTTCAGCTTATCGCAGCCGCTGGCCAGCATGGCCACAGAACAGGTCAGCAGCAGCGCAAGCAACAGCTTTTTACTCTTATTTCTCATATGGGTTGTCCTCCATTTCTCTCATAGAACAAGAATCTATTTTTCTTACTATGAATTATTTACCTGATAGCATGATATCATGCATTTTTTCAGATGGCAAGACTTATTACAATTTTTTTCATATTTTTTAAGTTTTTGTTACATGCTCTTCCGCTCCGCGATCTCGGCCATCTTCGCCGCGTTCAGTCGCGTGTCGCCGTGGACCCGGCTGTAGGACAGATAACCGTTCATCCGGTCGATCTTGGTCAGATTTCTCGATCCGCACTTGGGGCACACGTCCATCTCCAGCTCCTGGTGGCCGCAGTCGTCACAGTAGGCCAGGGACAGGTTCACGCCCTCGTAATATCCCAGGTTCATGGCCCGGCGGATCAGGCTCTTGATGGCCTCGATGTTGTAATCGATGGGGTAGCGCACGTACTGAATCTTTCCGCCGTTGCACAGCTCCCAGAACCGCCCCTCCAGATCCTGCTTTTCGATGGGGCTGATGTCCTCCGTCACATGGCAGTGGAAGCTGTTGCTGACATAAGGCCGGTCACTGACGTGCTCCACGATGCCGTACTTCTTCCGGAACTGCTCCACCTGCAGGCCGCAGAGGCTCTCCGCCGGGGTGCCGTAGATGGCATAGAGCCAACCGTCCTCCTCCTTGAACTGGTTCACCTTCTCGTTGATATATTTCAGCACTTCCAGGGAGAACTGTCCGTCCTCGGCGATGGATTTGCCGTTGTACAGCTCCTGCAGCTCATTCAGCGCCGTGATGCCAAAGGAGGCGGTCATGGGCTTCAGGAGAGGCTTGATC
>CAZGRM010000016.1:26623-31522 GCA_964528295.1 uncultured Lachnospiraceae bacterium | reverse complement strand
CTCCTGACCTTTCGCGTGTGAGGCGAACGCTCATCCCGGCTGAGCTATGCTTCCCGATTGCCTGCTTTTCTATTATAACACTTTTTTAGATAAATTCAAGAAAAATATGAAAAAATTTATGTATAAAAAAGGGAGGGCCGGAGCCCGAAGGCTCCGGCAGTATGAATTTAAAGAAAAGCTTGGTTGCTTTTTCTGGGATTTATCATAAAACAAAAATGTGTAGATGTTGTGGGGAAACTTTGAGAAATCTGTGAAAAGGAGGAAGGAAAAAGACATTGTAAATATGGCTAGAAAATAATAGAATACAAGTTATAGGTAATTTGTATGTAAAAATAAATCTAAAATATGTCCACAGCTATGAAATGGGGGATTTTATGAAAAAAATTAGGGATCTCTTTCGGAATTTGTCTCATCGGATTACGGTGATTGGTCTAGTGTTTGTATTATTTTTTATTGTAGTTCCAACTACGGGATTCATAAAAGGAGTTTATGGATATTCCATTGGAAAATTTGAAAAAACATTAATACAGACGATTCAAACGGAAACCAGCTCTTTTATCCCCTGATCGACACCTCCAAGGTGGTGCAGGAGATGAACAAGGAGAATGCCAATTACTGGTACGAGCACAATGCGAAGGGAATTGCCGCAAGGGATGAGAACGGCGAGATGGTTCCCATCTATAAGGCCGATGAGAACAGTGAGGATGGCCTTGCCTATTATACGATGAAAATGGGCGGAAACCAGTATCAGGTGCGGGTCTGCTATTATGACTGGTTCACCTACCTGAACGGGCAGGAGCCCTGTTTTCTGTTCGGCACGGATAATCTGGGACATGATATTCTGGCCCGTCTGGCCTCCGGCGCGAGATTTTCTCTTTTGCTGAGTATTATTGTCTCCGTGATCAATTTTGTGATCGGAACGGTATATGGAGCGATTGAGGGGTACTACGGAGGCAGGCTGGATCTGATTATGGAGCGGATCGCGGATGTGCTCTACTCGGTTCCCTACATGGTTCTGTTTTCCCTGCTGCAGCTGCGCTGGGGAAAGGAGATCGGCGTGGTGGGCGCTCTTCTTCTGGCCTTTGTTCTGACAGGATGGATCGGTGTGGCAAGCACCGTGCGCACCCAGTTTTATCGCTATAAGGGGCAGGAATACGTGCTGGCGGCCCGCACTCTGGGAGCCAGGGACGGGCGTTTGATTTTCCGTCACATCCTTCCAAATGCCCTGGGAACCATCGTCACCTCCTGTGTGCTGATGGTGCCAGGCGTCATTTTTACCGAGTCCTCTCTGTCCTATCTGGGCGTCTTGAATCTGGACTCGTCGACGCTGACCAGTGTGGGAACCATGCTGTCCAATGCGCAGACCGCACTGTCGACGTATCCCCACGCGATCTTTTTTCCGGCGCTTTTTATCTCTTTGATGATGATTTCTTTTAACTTGTTTGGCAATGGCCTGCGGGACGCACTGAATCCTACGCTGAGAGGAGCGGATGAATGACAATGGGAGAAAATAAGGATGTTTTAAAAGTAGATAATCTAACCGTCTCCTTCCGTACCAACGGAGGAATGGTGCGGGCAGTACGCGGCATCAGCTTTGATCTGCAAAAGGGAGAGACGCTGGCCATCGTGGGGGAGTCTGGCTCCGGCAAATCGGTTACGGCCCGCTCCATCATGGGGATCCTGACGCCGAACGCGGTGGTGGACACCGGATCCATCCTCTATGGGGAGGAGAATCTTCTGAAGCTGAAGGAGGATCAGTTTCACAAGTACCGCGGCAATAATCTGGGCATGATCTTCCAGGACCCGCTTTCCAGCCTGAATCCCATCATGAAGGTGGGAAAACAGCTGACAGAATCCATGCGCCTGAACGGAAAAATATCGAAAAAGGACGCAAAGGCCCGGGCATTGGAGCTGCTTTCGGGCGTGGGTATTTCCGACCCTGAGAGGAGGTATCATCAGTATCCTTTCGAGCTGTCCGGCGGTATGCGGCAGCGCATCGTGATCGCCATCGCCCTGTCGGCCAACCCGGAGATCCTGATCTGCGACGAGCCAACCACCGCTTTGGATGTGACGATTCAGGCCCAGATTCTGGAGTTGATTAATTCCATCAAAAGGGAGAGACAGCTTTCTGTTATCTTTATTACCCATGATATGGGCGTGGTGGCCAACATGGCAGACCGGATTGCCGTCATGTATGCGGGCAAAATTGTGGAGTACGGCATGGCGGATGAGATTTTCTATCATCCCGCCCATCCTTATACATGGGCGCTTCTGGCGTCCATCCCGGATCTGGAGACGAAGGAAAAGCTGGAGTCCATTCCGGGGACGCCGCCGAATATGCTGTTTCCGCCCAAGGGAGATTCCTTTGCGACCAGGAACAAGTATGCGCTGGCGATTGATTTTGAGGAGGAGCCGCCGTTGTTTCAGATTTCTCCGACTCATTACGCGGCCACCTGGCTTCTGCATCCCAACGCGCCGAAGGTGGAGCCGCCCAGAATTGTCACAGAGCGCATCCGGAGAATGCGCAAGCTGGGAGGTGAGGTATAATGGCTGAAAAGAAAGAACTGCTTCGGGTGGAACATTTGCGCCAATATTTCGGTTCCGGAAAAGAAGTCACCAGGGCAGTGGATGATGTCAGCTTTACGGTAAAAGAAGGAGAAATCGTGGGTCTGGTGGGAGAGTCCGGCTGCGGAAAGACCACCACGGCCCGCTCTGTGATCAAGCTGTATCAGCCCACAGGCGGTAAGGTCTGGTTTGACGGGAAGCTGATCACGAGCGGCCCATGGGAGCAGCAGGAGGCGGCGCACCGGGCCAAGGAAAGGCTGAAAAAGGCTTCTCCGAATGAGCGGCAGGCGGCCCGGGAGGAGCTTGTCCGGGCAAAGGAGGAGCGCCGCAAGGCGGAAGCGGAGGCGAAAAGGCTGAAGAGGGAGTATCCTTCTGTCACGGAAATTCAGATGATTTTCCAGGATCCCATGGCTTCTCTGAATCCTCGTATGACCATCAAGGAAATTATCGCGGAGGGGCTGCGGATCCGGGGAACCCGGGATGAAAAACAGATCGAGAGCATGGTGCTGGAGGTGCTGGGCAAGGTGGGGCTTTTGCCGGAGCACGCCACCCGGTATCCCCATGAGTTTTCCGGCGGCCAGCGGCAGCGGATCGGCGTGGCGAGAGCCATTATCATGAATCCGAAGATGATCATCGCCGATGAGCCGGTGTCCGCACTGGATGTGTCCATTCAGGCCCAGGTCATCAATCTTTTGGGACAGCTTCGGGATGAGATGGGGATCTCTATTCTGTTCATTGCCCATGATTTGTCGGTGGTCAAATACTTCTCCGACCGGATCGGCGTGATGTATTTTGGCCATCTGGTGGAGCTGGCTGAGTCGGACGAGCTGTTTGCCCGGCCTCTTCACGGCTATACCAGAGCGCTTCTGTCGGCGATTCCTCTGCCGGATCCTCATTATGAGAAGCGCCGCAGGCGTATCATTTACCAGGCGCCGCAATATGGACCCCAGGAGCAGGCTTCCCTTGCCCTTCGGGAAATTCTTCCCGGTCATTTCGTCCGCTGTACGGAAGCGGAGGCAGAGCGGATGAAGGAGCAGGCATGAACGGGAGAAGGCCGCGGCCCGGCGGGCTCCTTGCCCTGATCTGCGGCGGGGCGGTCTGGTTCATCAGGGTATGGTATCAGGGGATACCGGAAACGGGGAATATCAGAGAATGGTGCCGAATCCTGAGTAATGGAGCGCTGATTCCCGGCGTATTATTTGTGGGAATCAGCGCACTTTCCTGGATCGCGGGGGACGGGATGTTTGACGGATTAAAGTATTGTATGGACACGATGATGATACATCTCCGGGGGGATAAGAAGAAGTACGGCTCCTATTATGATTACACACAGAGAAAGAAGAAACGGGGAAATTACCCGATGCTGCTTCCGGGCATATTCTTTCTCGGAGCCGCGGTGGTTTTGACGCTGTTATATCATTCTCTCGGCCGATAATGGAAGGACGAAGGGCTGAGTCAGAGGCCAGACTGATAAAAAAAAGCAGAATATCTTGTGTATTTTGAGAAAGGATGGTATAATTTATCTGAATTAATGCAAAACTTGTACAAATTGTTTTCTCTAAAGGAGGTATGTTATGCTAAAAGGAAAAGTGGCGGTAGTGACAGGAGGGACCCGGGGGATCGGGTTCGGGATTGTGAAAAAGTTTCTGGAAAATGGCGCCAAAGTGGCTATTGCGGGGTCACGGCAGGAAACAGTAGATAAGGCGCTGGCAAAGCTGCCGGAATATGCGGACCGAGTGATGGGAATTTGGCCGAATCTGTGCGATGCGCGGGAGGTTGCCGCCGCTTTTGCTTCCGTCAGGGAAAAATTCGGCAGCCTGGATATCCTGGCC
Organism: uncultured Lachnospiraceae bacterium; assembly: GCA_964528295.1. Lineage (GTDB taxonomy): Bacteria > Bacillota > Clostridia > Lachnospirales > Lachnospiraceae > Choladousia. The sequence continues at coordinate 27,125 of CAZGRM010000016.1, read as the reverse complement.
AACAATGCGGGCGTATCTTCGAGGACATCCTTATATGACTACACGGTGGAGGAATTTTCCAAGATTCTGGATGTGAATCTGAAGGCTGTGTTTGTCTGCTCCCAGGCCGCGGCAAGGATCATGAAGGAAGAGGGCGGCGGTGTGATCATCAATACCAGCTCCATGGTCAGCAGATTCGGGCAGGCATCGGGCTGCGGCTATCCGGCCACAAAGTTTGCGGTCAACGGTCTGACAGTTTCCCTGTCCCGGGAGCTGGCGAAGGATCATATCCGCGTCAATGCGGTGGCGCCCGGCGTTACCCGGACAGATATGGTGGCCGCTCTGCCGGAGGAGATGGTGCGGCGCATTTCGTCAGGCATCCCTCTGGGAAGAATCGGTGAGGCGGAGGATATCGCGAACGCGTTTTTGTATCTGGCCAGTGACTCCGCAAGCTATGTGACCGGCGAGATCCTGAGTGTGGACGGAGCCGCCATGACCTGATTTGGAATGAGTGAGAAAAAAG
>CAZGRM010000016.1:0-26523 GCA_964528295.1 uncultured Lachnospiraceae bacterium | reverse complement strand
AGATAAGAAAGAGATAAGAAAGAGATAAGAAAGAGATAAGAAAGAGATAAGAAAGAGATAAGAAAGGGCAGCCATTGACGGCTGCCCTTTTTATAAAAAAATGCCGCTGAGTTTTCCCTCTTACTGACCGGCCAGATACAGCTTCCGGGCATTCTCTCCCAGTATCAGCGACTTCTCCTCCTCTGTGATATCCAGAGAACGGATAAAATCAGGGCCTCCTGTCAGCCATTCCTTTCGCACCGGGTAGGAGGTGCCCCAGATTATGTGATCGGCCCCCAGCACCTTTACCGCGCATTCCAGCTGCTCCTTTCCCCAGGGCTGCGCGTGGGACAGCTCGAAGTAAATGTGCTTCTGGAAACGCTCCTTCATCTGACCCTGGTCAGACCGGAAGCGGCTCACCTCCTCCTTTCCCTTTGCCTGGGCGGGAAACATCATATTCGCGATCGCGAAGAAGCCGCCGCCCATCATGGAATGCGCCATCTTGATATCGGGGCACCGCTCAAAGAGATCGCTGAATACCTCTCTTCCCACAGCCAGCCCCTGGTCCACGATGCGTCCGTAGGAACGGCGCACGTTATTGTAGGCAATGAAGGAGTGATATTCCGCGGGAATCGGCGTGTGGTGAACATAGACGTTCATCTTCAGCTCGTTCACCGCGGCAAAGAAGGCGGCAAACCTCGGGTCATCCAGATAGGCGTCCCCGTAGTGGGCGCTGACCTGCACGGCTTTCATCCCCAGCTCATCCCGGCAGCGCCGCAGCTCCGCCAGACTTTCCGGAGTGCCATAGGGGGGCACCACCGCCAGGGGAATCAAACGTCCGCCGCTTCTTTGAAAGTGTTCCCACATTCCGTTGTTGAACAGCTTGCACATCTCAAGGCTGAGCCATTCATGGCAGCCGGGAACCTTCAGGAGAGCCTGATTGACACCGGCCTGATCCATATCCGCCAATTGGGTTTCCAGGACATAGTCCCCCTGGAGATAGTTCAGATTCTGGCTTCCCTCCGGCTTTTCCAAAACCACCTGTTTCTTTCCGGTGCCGGGTATTTCCTGACAGTACCCGTGCCATCCGTATTCCGCCGGGACCTCACTGAGAAATTGCTCCATCAGCTCATCATCGGTAAATAAAGCCTCCGGCACGTAATACATGTTCGCGTCAATGATCATAGTAGTCGATTCTCCTTTTATTTTCAATCTCTGAACGCAAGGCCGCCGCTGAGCTCTATGGTCTGTCCTGTGATGTAGGAGCTCTCCTCGCTGGCCAAAAAGCAGATCAGATGCCCCAGATCCTCTGCTGTGCCGAGGCGGCCCATCGGTATCCGGCCCAGCATTTTTGCCGGGTCCACCTCGCCAGAGCGGATCCCCTCGATCCGGGGGATCGGTCCCTTGGAGATACAGTTGACTGTGATTCCACAGGGGGCCAGCCGCGCCGCCGCGTTCAGGGCCAGTGAGCGGACAGCTCCCTTTGCCACCGCGTTCTCAAAGCTTTCGTGGACGCCGCCCTCCGCCCCCTCCGGGGTGGTCATAAAGATCACCCGGGGGGCCTTGCTCTGTTTCAGATAGGGGAGCGCGGCGCTGAGCATCCCGAAGGCTCCGCCCAGAAGATGCTCCACGCTGTGAAGAAGCGCGGAGGGCCGGACCTCCTCTATGGCGGTATCGGGGCCGGTGCTCCCGGTGTTGGAGATCAGCACATCCACGGAGCCGAATTCTTTGGCGATTTTTTCATAGGTGGAGCGGTCCTCCTCCGCGGGGCCGGTCTCCAGGGCGCCCATAGCCATGCAGCGTCCCGGCAGCCCCATGCTGTTGATTTCATCCACCAGCCTTGCGGCTCGCTCCACCATGTGAGTCATCATGATGACATTCATGCCTCCGGCACAGAGCTGCTTCACCGCGTCAACGCCGTCTCCCGCCGTGGCTCCCGCAAAAACGCAGGTCCGTCCTTCCAATGTCTGCATCATCACACACCCTTTCTTAGTTCAGAAAACGTCCGGGCTGGCCCAGCCACCGGCTGACGTAGTCAAAGACCACCTTCTCCGTATCGCCAAACTCCGCACGCCCGTCATTGTCAAAATTGTGGCCCGCCCCTTCCATGAAGGCGATGGACTTGTCCTTGCTGGCCGCGTTGTGGTAAACCTCCTCCGAGGCAAGGAACTCGTAGCTGCCCGTCATTCCCATCACCAGGAGGGGAACCTGGATATGCTTGATATTGCTGGGGGTGCAGTTGTAGGTGTCGTCCCCTAAGATGCCCCGGGCGCCGTCCTCCCCGATGTAGTAGTCCTCCCCGGCCATGACAGCCCGGTTGGTCAGGTAGGAGCGAACGGTGTCCATGATGCAGGCGTGGATGGAGGGAGTTATGGGACGGCCTCCGAAGGGCCTTCTCACACAGCGGATGACCTCAAATGAGGCCGAGCCGTCTTTGTGGAGAAGCGTGTACGCTTCCTTCGTGTGGCTGAACAGCCGGACGTCCTCCGGGATCAGCTTGTTGCAGGGCTTGAATTGCGCGGCGGCTGTGACCGGGAACGGTTCGTCGTCCACATAGTTTCCCTTTCCGCTCTCCAGCGCCGCCAGCCGGTCCAGCGCCCGGCGGATGATGTCATTATTTCGTCTGGCCTGGGCCGCAAAAAACTTTTTCCGGAAGGATTCGCTGTAGACCGATCCCTCCGGGTCATAGCCGTTGGCGGGATTGAAGACATCCAGCTCAGGATCGATTTTCGTTCCGTTGTTTTCCTCCACCACAGCCGGATCGATGCTGAACAGCGTCATGGCGCCGTTGCCCCAGTTGGAATCCAGCGTCATAAGCCCGTCCGCCGGGGGCAGCTCTTCCTGGATGGAGCACCGGATCAGCTTATTTTCGGTCTGAAACAGCCGGACGCCCTTCTCCGCGGCCGCCTGATAGGCGCTCATCAAAGTGGCCCCGCCGCTGTGGCCCAGGAGCACCACCTTCTCAATGCCCGGATAGCTGCGGAGGAATTCGATAGCTGTCTTGATGTCCAGCATTTTCTCATCCAGTGTGGCTCTGAAATCGCTGACCTGACCGCAGAGGGTTCGGTATCCCCGTCTGGCCAGCTCTCCTCCGATGTGCATCAGGCTGTAATCGTCGTCCGAGTGAATCACGATTACTCCGATCCGGCTCTCCTCCACCGCCAGCACCGGTTCGTACAGGATACAGTGCATTCCTTTCATGGGAGCTCCCAGATGCACGTAGATATCCCGGATTAGCAGCCCCTCCGACTGATAGCCGCCGGCTGAACTGGAAATCTTTTTTGTATCCAAATTATATAGCAGCATAAACTTTCCACCTTATTTTAATATGAGTTGTGCGGTGAAATCCGCATGCCCCTTCAGTCAATCTCGATTCCGCCCTCCGGAATGATCTCGTCACTGTACTCCTCTGTGTAAGGAACCCGCCGTTCCACTTCCCGCAAAAGGGCGCAGAGAGCGGAGGACAGCAGCAGAGAAGCGGCGCACCAGATTTCAGTGGTATCAAAAGTTTCCAGATGTGTAAGCGTATAAATGACGGTCAGGACAAAAGCGGTGAACAGCCCGCACGCCGCGGTCAGGCCCGCGCGCCGGATGGAGCCGGAGGTGGTTCGGTACTCGTGGTCGGTCAGCCTCCGGGGCGCCGTCAGATAATTCACCAAGGCGCAGCCAATCCAGAAGATACCGGCCACAGATACCGCCTCGCCGGCCGCCACATACCATGTCCGGTTGCTTCCCACATTTTGCGCGGCCCCTGCCAGAAACAGCAGAAGAGCAAAAATCAGCAGCAGCACATAGGCGGCCCGCAGAAGAAGCCTCTCTTTGGGGGGCAGATCCTGGATATGATACAGGCCGGTATAGACCCGCTCCAGCCGGACTTTTCCGTCGGCGCCCCTTTTCTTTACCTCTGTGTAGCCTTTAAAATAACGGTGATAGCTCCGGCTGTGAAAATCAGCCGGAATCCCTTCTTCTCTTTCTCTTTTTTCCCATTTTCGGGCCGTATACATCAGCTTTTCCCGCATACAAATCGCCTCATTATCTGTTGATTAATTAATCTCCCGTACCCGGCAGCATGACACGAAGTGGCCGGGAGAAACCTCCTCCAGCTTCTGGGGCTGATGGCAGGCCTCCGTCGCGTAGGGACAGCGGGAGGCGAAGCGGCAGCCCGGCTTGGGATTGATGGGAGAGGAGAGCTCCCCCTTTAGCTGAATGCGCTGCATGGGATGATCCAGATCCGCGGAAGGGATGGCCGACAGCAATGCCTTCGTGTAGGGATGCAGCGTCTCCTTAAACAGCTCCTCCGTGGAAGCCTTCTCCACCAGCTGTCCCAGATACATGACACAGATATTATTGGAGATATGGCGGACCACGGAAAGGTCATGTGTAATAAACATATAGGCCATTCCCATCTGATCCTGCAGATCCATCAGCAGATTCAGCACCTGCGCCTGAATGGACACATCCAGAGCCGATACCGGTTCGTCGCAGACGATAAATTCCGGATTCAGGGCCAGAGCCCGGGCGATTCCCACCCTCTGGCGGCGGCCGCCGTCCAGCTCATGGGGATAGCTGGCCCGAAGACGCTGGTCAATGCCCACCAGATTCATGAGCCGGTTGGCCTCCTCCTCCAGCTGTCCCCGCTGAAAACGCCCGGAATATTTCAGAGGCTCCCGCACGGTCTCCTCGATGGTCATACGGGGATTCAGGGAAGAGTAGGGATCCTGAAAAATGATCTGCATCTTTTCCCGGACCTTCTTCAGCTTCTTTCCCTGTATATGGGTGATATCCTGGCCATTCAGCAGTACCTGGCCGTCCGTAGCCTCGTGAAGACGGATGATGGCCCGCCCCAGGGTGGATTTTCCGCATCCGGATTCCCCCACGACGCCCAGAGTCTCCCCTCTGGATATGGTAAAGGAGACATCGTCCACCGCATGGTTAAGTCCGGCGGGAACTTTAAAATATTTCTTTAGATTTTTTACTTCGATCAACTCGCCCATACTTACACCTCCTGGTCCCGCTTACAGCAGCGCACAAAATGTTCCGGAGCGATCTCTTTCATCTCGGGATGAACGGCACAGCATTGATCCGCGTACTTACAGCGGGGTGAAAACGCACAGCCCTCCGGCAGCTTCGTGGGATCCGGCGGCATGCCGGCAATGGGCTCCAGACGGGAGGTCTTTACGTGAATATCGGGCAGGGAATGGAACAAGCCGATGGTATAGGGATGGGTGGGATGGCGGAAAACCGCTTCCCTGGTGCCGTATTCCACAATCTCCCCGGCATAAATCACCGCCACCTTGTCACAGGTTTCCGCCACGATGCCGAGATCGTGGGTGATCAGTATCATGGATGTCTGAAATTTCTCCCGGAGATCCCGGATCAGATCCAGCACCTGGGCCTGAATCGTCACATCCAGAGCCGTGGTGGGCTCGTCCGCCAGCAGAAGATCCGGATTACAGGCCAGTGCCATGGCGATGACCACCCGCTGCTTCATCCCGCCTGAAAACTGATGGGGGTATTCGCCGTAGCGCTCCCTTGGGATATTGATTACCTCCAGCATATCCCCGGCCCGCCGCATCAGCTCCTTTTTGCTCACGTTCTTGTTGTGGAGCTCCAGAACCTCCAGGATCTGATCGCCCACAGTCATCAAAGGATTCAGGGCCGTCATGGGATCCTGGAAAATCATGGCGATCCGGTCTCCCCGGACCTTCAGCATTTCCTCCTCCGACAGCTCCATTAGGTTTACGCCGTCCAGCTCGATGCTGCCGCCCTTGAAAATGGCGGGAGGGTCGGGCAGGATACGCAGGATGGAACGGGCAATGGTGGTCTTTCCCGCTCCGGTCTCCCCCACCAGTCCCAGGGACTCTCCCCGCTTCATGCGAAAGGAGACGTGGTTGACCGCATGGACAATCTTTTTCCCGGAGGTATACACAACTTCAATATCATTTACCGAGAGGAACTCCCGCTCTTTTTGTTCTTTCATGGCAGCCTCCTCCTTAACTTCTCAGCTTCGGGTCAAGTGCGTCCCGCAGACCGTCGCCCAGCAGATTGATCGCCAGAACCGTCAGCGCGATAATGAGGCCCGGAAACAGTATGATATGGGGATAGTACAAAATATCCGCTTTTCCGTCCGCCAGCATGGCTCCCCACTCAGGTGTGGGAGGCTGGATACCCAGTCCGATATAAGACAGGGTCGCCGCCATGGTGATGGTCTGACCGATAGTCATGGTCGCGGTGACGATGGTGGGCGCGATCACGTTGGGCAGCAGATGGCCGAACATGATCTTCCCCTTGGGACAGTTGATGGACTCCGCGGCCTCCAGATACTCCTTGCTGCGTTCCCGAAGAATCTGGGCCCGCTGCATCCGGACATTGCCGGGGACTCCGCCGATGGCCAAGGCGATGATGGTGTTCACAAAGCCGGTGCCCAGGGTCGCGGAGATCAGCAGACACAGCAGCATACCGGGGATAGCGGACCAGATATCCATAATACGCATGATGACATTCTCGACGGCTCCGCCGAAATACCCGGCGAAGGAGCCCAGGATCACGCCGATCACACTTCCCATCAGCGCGGTGAGAAGTCCCAGCGCCAGAGAATAGCGGCCTCCCACCATCAGGCGGGTCATGATATCTCTCCCTAGAGCGTCAGTCCCGAAGGGATGGGCCAGACTGGGGAGAGCCTTGATATTCATCAGGTCAAAGCCATCGTAGGCGTAGGGCGAAAGGAACGGTCCTACCACGCAGAACAAGATGATGAGGATCAAAAGGGCCGCACCCAGCTTGGCGCTGGGGGCTTTCACTGTCCGTGCCAGAGTTTCCAGCAGCATGGATTTTTTCTTTACCTTTGGTTGTTTTTGCAAAACTGCTTCAGTAGTCATAGCTTACACCTCCTTCTGCCGTTTCCCGCTTGATTTCTTCGCGGATGAGGAATACTGCGCCTTGATTCTGGGATCCACATAAGCGTAGGCCAGATCCACCGCCAGCATGGCGAGGGATGTGAACAGCGCGAAGAATACCACGCATCCCCGGACAATGGGATAATCCCGGGAATTGATTCCGGTCAGCATGTAAAGGCCGACCCCCGGAATGGAAAATACGGATTCGATGACCGCTCCGCCCGCTACGATGCTGGAAAAACCGGTCCCAAGAGAGGTGATGATCGGCATCAGGGCGTTGGGCAGCATATGCCTGCGGACAACGACTCCCTCCACCTGGCCCTTGGCCCGGGCGGTGGTGATATAATCCGCACGGAAGACCTCCAGCATCGAGGATCTGGTCTGTCTCGCGTTTACGGCAATGCCGGGAAGGGACATGACGATGATGGGGAGGATAAAGCCCTTCCAGGTATCCACACCGTAGGCGGGCAGCCACCCCAGCTTCTGGGAGAACAGGATAATTAACATCAGGCCCAGCCAGAAGTCCGGTATGGAGATGAAAACCATGGCGATGATCATTGCCACGGAGTCCTGCCACCGCCCCTCGTGGGTGGAGGCAAAGATACCAAGGAAGAGGCCCAGCGCTACATTCAATATCATGGCGGTCAAACCGATGAATACGGTGTAGGGCAGACGGTTCAGCAGCTCCTGCATAACGGGAACGTTATAGGTCCAGGAGGTGCCGAGGTCAAAATGCAGAAAGGTGTTGGACATAAAGTTTCCCAGCTGAATCAGATACGGCTGATCCAGCCCAAGAACCGCCCGGAGATTTTCGATATCCGCCTCCGTGGCGGTGGCCCCCAGCTGATTTCTCGCCGGGTCTCCGGGGGTAAAATACAAAATGGTAAAAATGACAAAAGCAGCGGCGATCATGATGACAATGACCATTAAAATACGCTTGATGATATATTTTGCCATAGGTACCTCCTTCATTTGCGTAAAAAACGGCGCCGTCTACCGCATTATGCGAAGGCGGCGCCGTTCTTCATAATAAACTTACATATCTGCCAAAGCAGGCGCCACCGCGGTGGAGCGATGAACCGGCAGGAGCAGGGATTTACTGGCCAACGTAGGTGGAGCCGCCCGGAACGAAGTTCAGGTTGTTGTCATAGCAAACCTCGCTGAGCACATTGCTGTAGATGCTGGTGTTCACCGGAACGGCGATGGGGCATACATACGCGTTTTCAACCCAGTAGTTATACAGTGTATTCATGTTTTCCGTGTTGTTGCCCTCTACGGTATTGCACAGATTGTAGAGCTCCTGCAGAGTGTCGTCCGCGATGTTGTTGATGGTCATGTCGTCGTCGTTGATGGTGTTATCCATCTGTACCTGAGACAGGCTGATGCAGAAGCCGCCGGAGGAGCAGTGGGTCAAAGCCAGATCCCAGGCTGAGTTATCCAGCTCCGTAGTCTGGTAGGAATTGGAATCGAGAGCCTGCATGTTTACGTTGATGCCCAGCTGGCTCAGCAGAGCGACGATAATGGTGCTCATGTTCTTGTGCTCCTCATCGCTGTAGGTGATGAGTGTCAGGGCCTCGCCGTTATAGTTGGATTTCTCCAGATATTCCTTTGCCAGATCCAGATCGTAGGTGGTCACATAGTTTTCCGCAGACTCCCACTCCTCGTTGTAGTCGGCAAAAATGCTGGTGCCCATGCCGTAGGCCGGATTCAGACCGGAGACAGCGGCGGAGATCTGAGTATTGTCCAGCGCGTAGAAGATGGCCAGACGCAGATTTACGTCGTCCATGATGCCGCCGGCAAGGCAGTTGGGCTGCAAATAGTACAGCGTATTGCTGTCCTCGTAGGATACGACGAAATCAGAAGCATACTGTCCGCCCTCCTCGAACTCGGAAAGGCTCTCCGTATCGAAGGAGTTGGAATACTGAATGGCGCCGGTGGTCAGAGCCACGGTCTGGGAGGCTGCCTCGGCGATGATGTCATACTCGATGGTCTGTACGTTGCTCTTGTGGTTCTGGAGCGTCAGATCCTCCTCCTGCCAGTAATTGTCGTTGGCCTCCAGGATTACCTTGGAGCCGGACTGATACTCGCTGATCACATAGGGACCGGTGCCGATGGGCTCTGTGGCGAAGTTGTACTCCTCATAAGCCGCCTGGGTAAAGATGGCGGTGCCGGCCCAGATAAACTCGAGAGCTCCCAGCGCCTCCATGGGATTCTCACTGAAGTGGAACTCCACGGTGTAATCATCCACCTTCTCAACGCTCTCAAAAATATCATACTTAATTCCGTAACCGGAATCGATCAGAACCTGATAGGAATATACCACGTCGTCCGCTGTGACAGGATTTCCCAGCGCGTCCACGATGTAATCATAAATCTCCACATCGTAGGTGGTCTCATCTACCTCGGTGTAGCCCTTTGCCAGCACCGGCACATAGTCCGCGCCGTCCAGGTCAAACAGGCACTCATAGATCTGATGCCAAACCAGGTTTTTGCCCAGGTTATTGGGATTCCAGGGTGAAAACTCCTGGGGATCATTGCTCATGCCGATTACCAGCTTGTCCAGACGTCCGTTATCCAAAATGGTTGAATCCGCGGATGCGCTTACGGCGGTCAGTGATAAACCCATAGCCAGGCACATGCCTACCGCGGCGATTTTCTTAAAATATTTCATAGACATAATTTATGCCCTCCTTGATGAAATTGATTACCGTTACGATTTGTTTATTCTGTGACGAACAATGATATTAGCGGGCCCGGAAATACAATTGCCTGTCTATGTGAAAAATATAAAATATTTAAGAAAAAATGTCAATATTATGGGCATTTCGCATATTTCAATCAGGATTTCTAAAAATGAAATCGTTAAAACGCCCGGCATTTTGCCGGGCGTCTGCTGCTAATTGTCAAAAATATTAAATTCTATTTGGACTGGGTGATAAAGTCGGCGAAGTTCTGGATGATCCGGGGATTTCTTCGGTATTTCCTCACCCAGAGGTCCACCTTGATCTCAACCCGGGGCTCCAGAGGAACGATGGCGATTCCTCCCTGTTCCTGTGTCGCCGTCAGCTCCGCCATCATGATGGAGCAGCCCTCTCCCCGTATAATATTTTTCACCACGGCGTCCCCCCGGGCGCAGGTCAGAGAGATGTGGGGCGTGAAATGCGCGTCGATAAAGGCTTTTTCGCAGAATTTAGTATGACAGCTGTTGGAGGGGAGCATAATGAAATTTTCCTTTGCCAGCTGGCTCAGACGGATCGACGACTCGCCCGCCAGAGGATGATCGCTGGCCAGGACCACAGCCAGATAGTCGGTCTTGTAGGGGATGCAAAAAAACATATCCTCATCCAGGTGCTCGCTGCAAAGAAGAGCCGCATCTGCGTTTCCTCTCACCAGCATATTCGCGGCCGTATCCACAGAGTCCACCTCCAGGTTATGGATGGTGCAGTTGGGATACTTTTTGCGGAACTGGTAGATCAGATCCACGATGCGGTAGTCTGTGATCAGGGTCAGACTGTCGTTGTCATTGGCCTTCCACTCGGAGAGATCCCCGATACACCAGTCCTCCTCCTTGATCAGCCTTCTGGCATGGGGCAAAAAGATCTGTCCGTACTCGCTGAGAAACACATTGTTTCCGATCCGTTCAAAAAGACTGCCGCCCACATCATCCTCCAGCACCTTCATATGCTTATAGAGAGAGGTATGGGATAGATACAGTTTCTTTGCCGCTTCCGCGTAGTTCAGCATTTCAGCCATTACAAGAAATTCCCGTACATATGTTGTCTGCATTTTCATATTCCCCCTGCCTGATTTTATGTCAATTTTCAAGCACACTTTAATATTAATTATACGCGGATTAGAACAAATGTCAATTTTGAAAAACTTTGCCGCGCGGGCGGCGGTTCGGAATCATTCATCCGGTTGATTTTAGCGGAAGCTGCCACGGATAGTCGCGGAAATGCTCCAGAGCCGCCTGTACATACAGGGGCAGGTCCGGAGCCGGGTTTCCCTTTGACACGCTGAGGCAGATCTGAATATTTTTCCGCAGGTCAATGGGACGGATACGGACCGTATCCGGGACGGGAAATTGAAGAGCCGTGAAGCTGACGCCGTGGTTCATCTCGATAAAGGGGATCATCAGCCGGTAGGATTTCAGTGTCTGGAAGGTCACTGGAATGTTGTGGCGGCTCAGGATTTTTTGGACTGAGGGCAGAAAGCAGGGGTCCTCTTCGGTCAGAAAAACGGTTTCTCCCCCAAGGTCCTCCAGTTCAATGGTCTCTTTGGCCGCAAGGGGATGGCTGGCCGGCAGGATAATAAATTGCTGACAGTAAAACAAGGGATAGATCCTGAGCTGTTTGCTAAAAGGCTTGGCAAGGTCTGTCTGAACAAACAGGAGATCAATCTGTCCCTCCAGAAGCTCCTGAATGCTTGCTTCGGGAGACTGGATCGGCATACTTTTTACGGAATGCTCCGAGAGCCGTTCAAACCGGTGAAGCAGCGCCCGGAAAATTTGCAGATCTAGAAGGATCATGGTGGGAGGGACCGCGACGGCAAAGGATTTTTTCTCTTTGAGCCGCCGCATATTCTGCTGAATGTGCCGGTATGTCTCGTCCAGCTTTCTGGCGTCGACCAAAAAGAGCTTGCCGGCTTCCGTGAGCCTGGTGGCCGTGGTGGTGCGGTGAAATAAAGAAACGCCTAATTCACGTTCCAGCGTCTGGATTTGATACGTAATTGTGGACTGGGACATATAGAGCCGTCTGGCGGCTTCTGAAAAATTCAGCGTTTCCGCTACGGTAAGAAAGCAGGTAATCTTCTGGGGATTCATGGGGGCTGTGATCCTTTCCTTCGTTCTCATCTGATGTGTCAGGGCTGGCTTTTTTTGACACCAGTATTATAAGATGGATCGATCAAAAGAGCAAGCGCGCTTATCGAAGAATTTAATAAGTTGATGAAAAAATTAAAATTCATTCTGTAACGAAAACGTCGTAAAATAAAGGCATCATAAAAATTGAGGAGGAGATTGCGATGAATAAAAAAGGCAATTCCATTTCCCGTCGTGATTTTCTGAAGGGCGCTACGGCCGGCGCTCTTTCTGTGGCGGCCTCCGGGCTGCTGGGCGGCGGCCTGGCCCTTGCGGAGGAGTCGGGGGGACAGGTGTACACGCCGGGTACCTACTCTGCTACGGCGCAGGGAATCGGAGAGGTCACTGTGACGATGACCTTTGATGAGACGAGCATTACAGATGTAGTGGTGGATGTGTCCAATGAGACAGAGTCCATCGGACAGCTTCACGGAGCGACACTGCAGGAGGCGCTGATGGCGGCACAGTCGGCGGAGATCGACGGAGTCAGCGGAGCGACCGTTACCTCGGACGCGGTAAAATCGGCGGCGGCGGACTGTATTTCCCAGGCGATGGGCATTGCGGTGGAGACCGGCGAGGCGGAGCCGGCGGCAGCGGCAGGCAGTGAGCCGTCCTTCCTGACAGCCCCGGATCCCATTGACGATTCTGAGATTTCAGAGGAAATCACCGCGGATGTCGTGATCGTAGGCTGCGGCGTGGCGGGACTCTGCGCGGCGAGAAGCGCGGCGGAAGAGGGCGTCAGCGTCGCGGTGATCGAGAAGGGGACAAGCTATAATTACCGTTCCGGCCAGTATGGCCTGATCGGCGCTTCCTTCCAGAAGGAGCTGGGAATTGAAACGGACGGAAACGCGGTGATCGGAAATCTGATGAAGGAAATGGGTTATCGCCCGGATCAGCGTTTGTGGAACGTGTGGAAGGACAGCAATGGAGCGATCTTTGACTGGTTCATTGAGCCCGCGGGGGATAATGTGGATATTATCGACCGAACCGCTACGGAATACGACGCCAGCAAGATTACACTGTGCGGCCTGCACTATCCGGCGCCGGAGGCATTTGACCCGGAGAAGGAATTTTCACCGACGTATCCGGAGGCGACCTGGGCGTTTATTCCGGATCAGGGAAGCATTCTGGAGCTGAACTATCAAAAGGCTCTGGAAGCGGGAGCGGAGTTCCATTTTGCCACATGGGCCCGTCAGCTGATCCGTCCCAACAAGGAGGGCCGGGTACAGGGCGTCATCGCGCAGGATATCGACGGAAAGTACATTAAATTTACCGCAAATAAGGGCGTGATTCTGGCGGCCGGTGATTACGGTCACAATGACGAGATGGTGAAATACTACTGCGGCGGCAGAACGTACAGCGGTTTCTTTGGCAGTGTGGACGCGAATGGCAATGATACGAACGTGGGAGAGGGCCAGCAGATGGGTATCTGGATCGGCGCTCATATGGAGGACGGACCTCACGCTCCCATGACACATACGCTGGGCGGCGCTTTAGGCGTAGATCCGTTTTTCCTGGCAAATCAGGACGGAAAGCGTTTCTGCAATGAGGATGTGGCGGGACAGCAGCTGTCCACACAGCTCTATCGCCAAAAGGGTGAATTCGGCTGGTACATCTTCGATGATAATTATCCCGATCAGGTAGGATTGATGGGAGCGAGCCACGGTTCGGTAAACCACATCGTGGATGAGTCAGAAAATCCCCATCTGGAGAATGCCGGAATGACAATCGGCCGGACCAGTGTATCCAGCCGGGAGGAGGTGGAGGGAAGCGCCATCAAGGCGGATACCCTCGAAGAACTGGTGACCATGCTGGATCTCAGTGAGGAGGCGCAGCAGACGCTTCTCGCGAGTATTGAAAAGTACAATCAATACTGCGAGGACGGCTATGACGCGGAATTTAACAAGACGCCTTCCAGATTATTCCCGATTAAGACAGGCCCGTTCTATGCGTCAAAGGTGACCGCGGGCGCCATGCTGGTGTGCCTGGGCGGACTGTCCGTGGATCCCGAGACTCTGCAGGTTCTTGACAATGACTTTAATCCCATCGAGGGATTGTATGCCGCCGGAAACAACATGGGAGGAAGAATTCTTCAGGATTATCCGGTTACCATCGGAGGCGTTTCTCACAGTACCTGCATGACCTTCGGCTACCTGACCGGAAAGAACGCGGCGAAGGCATAACCAATGTCATTTCGTCAGGACGCGGGGAATCCTTTATAAAAAAAGACAGCCGGATGGGAAGCAGATGTATCCCTGACCCGGCGGAAGCTTTACAACAGAACAATTGAGAAATAACCGTCCGCTTTTTCCGGAGCTGAAACGATGCTTTCGGAAAAGGACGGTTATTTTTTATGGGCAGCATTCAAAACGGCGGCGATCAGACCCGAAGGACCGGAACCGCCGCTGGCTATGCTGCCGGAAATGTGGTAGAATAAAAAGAGCGGGGGAAAGGAGTGTGAGGCCATGTTTTGGGACAAAGCGGCGAAGCTGTATGATGTGTTTGAATATTTCTTTAACAGGGATGGAAACCAGAGACTTTGTGAGGCGGTGGCGTCTTTGATCGGGGAGACAGACGACGTGCTGGAGTGTGCCTGCGGTACGGGAATGATCACTGAGGCCATCGGACAAAAATGCCGGCGGCTCATCGCCACGGATTTTTCCGTCGGGATGCTGAGGCAGGCAAAAAAGAAATGCGGAAACCGGTCGAATGTAATCTTTCGAAAAGCCGACATTACCAGATTAAAGTTTCGGGACAATACCTTTGATACGGTGGTGGCCGGAAATGTCATTCATTTACTGGAGGATCCCCGCGCCGCTCTGAGAGAGCTGGAGCGGGTGTGCAAAACAAGCGGGAAAATCATAATTCCTACCTATATTAATGAAGAGAAAAAAGGAAAAACAAGTCTCTTGGTAAAGCTCATCGGCAAAGCCGGCGCCGGCTTTCAGCAGCAGTTTACTTACGGGACCTATCGGGAGTTTTTCGCGTCGGCGGGATATGAGGATGTGGAATATCAATTGGCGGAGGGCCGGATGCCCTGTGCCATCGCGATTATCAGGAAAACAGAAAGGCAGGTTTAGAGTATGAGACATAAAGTGATCCTTTGTGCCGCCCTGCTGGCGGCCAGTATGAGCATGGGACAGGCGGCCATGGCGGAGGAGGAGAGGGCGGAATTTTCCTTCGCGGATGTGGCCGATTATGATTTCTTTTTCAGCAGCGGCGTGGGGGCCTGGTATACGGAGCTCCATATTTATGAGGACGGGACCTTTGACGGCCATTACCGGGATTCGGATATGGGGTCCTCAGGAGAGGAATATCCAAAGGGGACCGTGTACTACAGCGACTTTTCCGGGAGCTTCACAGAGCCGGTGAGGATCGACGACCATACCTGGGCTTTTCAGATTGATTCCATCCAGTATCCGCTGGGGATGGGAGAGGAGATTAAGGACGGCTTCTATTATGACTACAGTGTGGCCTACGGGTTGGACGGGGCGGAGGAGCTGTATCTGTACCTGCCGGGAACAAGGCTTGCGGATCTGCCGGAGGCCTATCGCAGGTGGGTGGGGTACTTTGATTTAAAGAGCATATCGGAGACGGAGCTTCCGTTTTACGGGCTTTACAATGTGAAGCAGGAGTGCGGATTTTCCAGCTATAAAAAGGAAGCTTCCGCCGCCTCAGAGCAGGTGGAGGAGGAGATTTCCCAGGTGGAGGCAAAGGCGGCCCAGCTGGAGGCGGCCCTTCAGAACGCCCAGTCCCAGGCGGAGCTCAATGAGCTGTCCGGCGACCTCTACACCGCCTGGGACGACACCCTGAACGCAATTTGGGGCATCCTGAAGGAAAATCTGGACGAGGAGACCATGGCCGGCCTGACCCAGGAGGAGCTGGAATGGATCGAGGAAAAGGAAGCCGCCGGCAAGGAGGCCGGAGCGGAGTATGAGGGCGGCAGCATGTACGTGATGGTGGTGAACCAGAAGCTGGCGGAGCTGACGAAGGAGCGGGTGTATGTGCTGGCGGAATATCTGAAATAGAGGCGCAAAGCGGAGGCGGCGGTAATCATGACCGCCGCTTTGTCTAATTTGCTGAAGGTATCCATATTGGCGCAAAGATCATTCTGTGCCGGGAGGAGACTGTCGGGGTCTCGGATAAGCCGTTGACGCGGATATGTCTAGTCCTGCAAAATTTGTAAATGTCCATTGTCCATCATAGAAACTGTATCACACAGCTCTGTAATATCCTCCATATGATGACTAGCCAGTACAATTGTTTTTCCCTGCTCTTTCCATTGAACGCATAAATTTTTCATATCTCTCACTCCTTCATTGTCCAGACCATTCATCGGTTCATCTAATAATAAAATTTCTGGATTTTCCATGATAGCCTGTGCAATCCCCAGCCGCTGTCTCATCCCCAAAGAATATTTTCCTACGTGCTTTCGGCTCTCCGCCGTCAATCCGACTAACTCCATACATTCTTTAATTCTATTATCATCAATTTTCCTTCTTAAACCTGCCAAATATTTTAAATTTGAAAAACCGCTGAGGTTACTTAAGAATCCTGGAACTTCAATGATTGCTCCCACAGAATCCGGAATCTCTATTTCTGTACCGATCTGTTTTTCATTAACCCAAATACTACCTGTACTTACTTTTGTTAAGCCACAGATACTTTTCAATAGCATCGTTTTTCCCGCGCCATTTCTGCCGATCAAACCATGAATCTTCCCCCGTTCAAATGTCACCGTAACATCCTGATAAATCCATGTATTTTTAATACACTTTCCTGCTTTTTCAATGCGAATTGCTTCCATTGCTATATTTCCCTCCTCCCCTTTGTCATGATCGCGATTCCTAAGAAACCGAAAAAAATATTGACACAGATCATAATAATATAATGTGGCATTCCACCCGGCTGTTTTTGACCGAAAGAGCTTCGATAGAACATTCCCCAAAATGAAGGAATAAATCGGGATAGCGGACGGATATATAATCCCAGTAATCCCCCGCCTCCGTTTAAAAGAAAAGTTACCCAACCTGACCATGCCGCTTTTTGATAGTAAAAATACAGCGTAATCTGTATGACTTCCCACATAAACAAATTAGAAAGCAGCAGTGGACTTACTTTAACAGCCATATCGGCGCCCAAGCGGCACCCAATTCCTATTGTCAATGTGACTCCCCAGAGGATTCCTGTTATGAGGCAGACTGCTAAAATCCATTGAGGAAAGCACTTACGCTTTCTCATTCTCAATGTAAAAAAAATTTCGATTTGTTTTCCTCTTTCCAGAATAATTCCATTTATTAAGAGAGGAATTCCCAGGATTAACATCCATTTTCCAAAAACAAGCGCATCAAGGCCTCCTTCCATAAAATTTTGCGGCAGCCCCAATACAACGGATACTCCATGCTGTTCTGGCACAATACATAGCGCTATTCCCAAATAAAACAAACAGACTATTGGTATGTTTATAAGCTTTCCTAATATCCTCCATAGCATCTTTTTTCTCCTCTGAATAGGTATCTAATCAAGAAATTCTGCTTTTGGTATGAATTTCCTTCCCGCTCCGATCAAAATGATACTTAAAATGGATAACAGTGTGAATGCGTACCAAGATGACATTTCCAGGTTTTTTATATAGTGATAAGTTGGAGCCGCACAGCAGAGTAAAGAAAACTTCATCGGTATTCCGATTCCTCTGTTTGCGTAAGAAATGTATCCCAATATATGGATCAATGCCGCCATAATCCATCCCAAACAGCTTTTCATCATTAAATTTACTACTAATATCATACATCCAATCAAAAACATATACAGACTATTAAATACCAGCGTTTCCCCTACTGCTTTCAGCGGAGTCAATGATTCGATCATATCTGGAAAAGCAAAGGAAAAGGCAAATTTTCGTATAATAAAAGCTGGCTGCTTGATTGCCAGTAAATTCATCCCGTCACTCCAGGTATTTTCCAAAGACGGCTCGGAATACAACAGGGTGATCATACACAGAAAAGCCAGCATCATGATTGAATATAAAATACTGGAAATAAAAATATAGGTAATTTGTCCCCAAAACCATTTTATTCTTCCAATTCTTATTATTTCGTATTTACTTAATGTATTTATAAACGGCGCGTCTGATAATAAAAGAAGATTCCCCAGCAAAATTCCCATTAAAAATGGAATTCTGGAGCCAATAACGATATAGGGTTCAAAAATTTGTACAGAACACTCCATTGTTTTAATAGCGGATAAATATTGCGCGCCGTTTTTTAAACAAATTCCCATGCCCAATAAAATTGCGGCCCATACGCGTAAATTAGATTTCCACGCTTTTATATGATAATAGGCTGGAATCAAAATCAACCTCATGTCTCTTCTACCTTCTTTCTGATACCCATGCATGAAATCATAAAACACAGGATCATAATTGCCGCCTGATAGAACAAAATGAACGGAAACGATGGAATAAAATTTGAATCTCCTCTTAGCATATACACTGGATTGAACGCGCTTCCTTCCAATAAAAGCCACAATATTTGATACAAAACAAAAGGAGCGATATAGGTAATATAGCGATTTGTAATAAATACCGAAATGGTCAATCCAATCAATGCCCAGACCGCCCCAAACAAAAAAGCGAGCAAGACCTTTAGCGTCACAAATAAAACTTCATGATAGCGCGTCAATATCCCCATTCTTGCCCATATGGTAGTCCGCATAAAAGCAGAGGTTTCCTCTGTTTCAGGCATATTTGTCAGACATGCGCAGACTACAATTACGATCATTACTGTCAGCGCCATCATGATTCCGCCAGATAGAAGGACAGACAAGCATCTTTGACGCGCGTATTTTTTAACGCCAATTCTCGAAGCGATGGCTTTGATATAGCCGGAATTATAATCCTCACAAAAGCTTCCCGCAAACGGCAGAACACAGAAAATTGCCGCAAATGGAGTAAAATCGCTGGACGCAAATGGCACAGACAGAATTTGAAGAAAGGTTCCGTCCGCTTTTTCCGTAAACGCGCCTGCCAATGGCCGAAGCAAAATAAAGAGGCTGAGAATCACGGGCAAATATATTCCCGGAGCTTTCAGCATTCTTTTTAAATCACAGCGGATCAAATAACTTGATTCAGCGCTTTTTTCTTTTATGCCTGGTTTGAATTCCATGTACTTCCTCTTTCTTCTGTTATTGTTTAATAGTAAATCCCATAAAAGCTTCCGTCCTCAGCGCTATACATATAACTATATTTTAAATAAATGTCTTCTTCTTCTCCTTGGTTAATTTCCGTTCTGCGATCCGTACAGTCGAATACCCAAACTGGAACTAACGTATAGGAGTTTTCTTTGCTCGGCTCGGGAAAATACTCTATGGAAACCCGGTCTACCGTTATCGTATCCCCTTCTGAAAATGTAGAAAAGTCAAGCTGGAATTTTTTCAAAATGGAATCGAAATCCGCTATTTGTTCTATTTTCCGCTTTTCATAATCCTGGAACAGGAAAGAGCCCTGTACTTGAAAAATACCGTTTTTTGAAAATACCACAGTTGTGGAAAGCCCCGCCGCGTTTGCCTCGCTTTTTACAGAAACCGGTATTCCGTCATAGATCGCCTGCATAGAAATATAGTAACACCCCGATGCGGCGTCCGCGTCAGGCTGATCTCCAGCTAAAATATTCCATGGCCGAAAAGAAAAGCAGGAATATTCATTTAAAAATTGTCCGGACTGCTCCGCAGCTTCTTCTGCCGGCAGATTCATTTGCGGAGGCATTACATCTGTCATGTATCCGTATTCAAATATATGCTCTCCATCCATATAGGGGCAGTTTAAATCTTCAGGAACATTGAGATAATTCAAAAATCCATTTTCACTCAAAGAACACGCGATAATCAACTGTCCGTTTTCAAAATAATCCCAGACGCGTTCCCCGCTATTTTCCTTCCCCTCGCTTACCTCCGGGTATTGCTTTCTTACCAAATGATCTACAAATTTCTGAACCGTTTCTTCATCTATGAGAATTTTAGTCTCTGCTAGTTCTTTTAAATCCCCAAGTTCTACGTCCGCATCAATATATAAATTCTTGCCTTCTGATGTATTTTCCGCTGTGATGTGAGACTGAGCTTTCTCCTGTACAGTCTCCGGTGAAAGGAAGTTCACCTCGTTGTTTTCCGATTCATGATCCTTTTTTCCGCAGGCGGCCAATGACAGTATCACAAATATGATTCCAATATAGATTGATTTTCTGTACATTTTTCCTCCAATTCCGCTCTTTGTTACAGCTTAGCCGGACGCCGCCGTGACGGGTAGAAAACTTTCCAAAACCGGGGCCTAAAAGCACCCTTCCATTGTTTTGGAAAGTCCCCTACCCGCCCCGGTGGCTGTATACTGGCTGAACTGTAACATGCCCTTGCAATTTAAGCGGTTGAGACTACGCTACAGACTGGATAATTTCTTGCTGGTGTCAATCATTTGCTATTAATAGTCCACATAATCCGAATTGAAATATCCAGTACTGGAATAAGTTCCGTTGTAGTCGTTATCAATACGCGCTGCTACGTAATAGCTTCGATTCGTCTTATTCTCTCCCGAAGCGTAAGCCGGATGCGTGATACCGGCGCCGTTAAGCCAATAACGCGGGGAACTAACTGTTGCGGAATGGTATCCCCAAATCTTTCCTTTATACTGCATAATATACGCAAAACCATATCCCGGCGCATTGCTGGAATAAGTTCTTACAGTAGCATCATCATTGCCATTGTCATTCCTGTGGCTAAAATTAATGCTGCAACCCTTTTCATAATTTTCGGCTTTCTCATTTTCATTTTCCTCTCTTTAAAATGGGTGTTCTATGCTTTTAGCATAGGAATCTACGGGTTATTGATTTAGCTGTGTAATCTTCCTGCTGAAATCACCTTCTTTCCTTTCTTTATCCTCATTTCCTTTGTTCTCTTACCCATTTTTGTACTTCGGCTGGAATCTCTTCCTCATAAAACCAAATCGGTAAGCTTTTTCCCACTGTCATACGGACGATTTTTTTAGCCGTCTTCTGTACGATTTCTGCGCTCTTTCCTTTCATCCTTTTCATCTCTTCACCACCAAGGAAGCCCCTTCAAACATCAAGGCTGTCATCCATGCCGTTGCTAGTTGATCAGTTACAAACAGAGAAATAAAAGATACCAACAGTACGATCAGATAAGAAAAATATTTTTTTCTCTTCTGTACCTCTTTGTCCTCGATCATGATCCTCTTTCCATTTGCCGGAGCTTTCCGATACAGTATCCCAAGGATCAGCAAATAGATAAAGCTGCGAGTGGTAACGGATGCGGAAAATATTTTCGGTATCAGGACGGATATCGCCGTAATCATGACCATACAGGAACGGCACTGCCATTTCTCTTTACAATGGATTCCTCCCGCCTGGCTTCTAAGAAGCGCAAACACTGCTAACGTCGTCAGAGTTTCCATTCCTTTGCCGATTATGAGGCCGCCTAGGAACAAAAAAAACATTGTCCCCATATTGTCCAAAAACATTTCCACTCCGTAACAGACAATTTCCTCTTCTCCCTCCTTTTCCAACGGATGATATTTTTTCGTCCAAGCCACAATTTTTCTCGATATTTTCCTTCTCATCATTTCTGTTTTCTTCCTTTTTCTGTAAATTCAATATAGCATATCCTCCAAGGATTGTGTCAAAAAAATCCTAAGCGTCAAAATCTGCGACTTGAACGTAATTTTTTCTAAAATTGCCGAAAAAATCATTTCCTATATTTGGAAAATCTTGATTTCTTTGCCAGCTTCCTTTATAATTAGTCCGATAATACAGGAGAAATGGAGAATAGAGAGATGGAAATGGGCATATTATTGAGATACTTTTTCAATGCGCTTTTAACCTTCGTCTGCTTTACCATACCGATCCCTTCCACTATTCCTGTTTATAAGAAAGGGGGACTATTTCTTTGTATTTTTTTTCTCCTCATCCTTCTCTCCCCTTTTGGTCAAATAACTGTTTTTTTATTTCTGCCGATTATATGTATTTTGATTTTCCTTCTGGCCCGTCCGCGGCTTCTCAGCCTTTGCTGTTCCCTCTGGGGGTATCTCTGTGGCATTGTCATTGATTATTTTTGTCTGCTGATTGCCGGTGCCGTATTTTCCCTTTCCGTTGAGGATTTAGACCGATCCTATTTTATCCCGTTTACTTTACTCAACATTCTCTTGGCTTATGGTGTCCTGCGGATTTTCCGGTATCTCTTTGTAAAAAAGCTAAAGCTTCTCTCACTAAACCTACCTGTCCCCGTTCTGCTGAGCTGCTTTTTTTGCCTGCTGGTGTGCTGCGTGATCTTTATCATGAACTTTACCTATGGGGAAGCCATCGGTTATCCGGTCTTTTTTATCCGCCTGAACGCATGTCTATTTACCGCGTTTTTTATTTTAGCCGGGCTGCTTCTGTTTTTTATTATCCGTGAAGTGGTTCGCGGCCAGGAATATGAAAAGCGTTTCGCCTATTTTTCTATGGCGCAGGAATATTCGGCTTTCCTGGAAGCTTCCTATAAAGAACTGCGGAAATTTAAGCACGATTACCATAATGTCCTGCTTGCTCTGTCCGGCTATGTTCAGTCCGGGGATCTTCCGGGAATACAGAACTATTTTGATCATACTCTTTTTCCGCTCTACCAGGATATGAGTGTTTTTTCTGAAAACTTATATTTGGATTCCCTGCGGATTCCAGAGGTCAAGGGACTTTGTCTGAACAAAGCGTTTGCTGCCCGGTCTTTGGGAATCGCCGTCAGATTTTCGGTTCTCTCCGAAATTTCCAGTTTGCGGATGAAATCTGTGGATTTTATTCGGATACTGGGGATTTATTTTGATAACGCTATAGAAGCGGCAGAAAGGTCGGAGGAAAAGGTTGTGGAATGTTCCTTTGGCTCTGACGGAAAGGAAGTGACGTTTCTTCTCATGAACTCTTTTTCCAATGAGGAATTGACTTTGAACGCGCTTTCCGGTTCTGGGTATACCACAAAGGGAGCGCGCCGCGGAAACGGGCTGGGGATTGTGAAGGACATTTTAAAGAATTATCCAGACGTGGGGCACCAAACCTACATCAAAAATCATTATGTGATCCAGGAATTACTGCATTTATAAGAAACTGTGAGGCTGCTATGCTTTATCTTTATTTTTGTGACGATGACGAAATTGTTGGAACGCTTTTTTGCGGACTTGCTCAAAAGGGGCTTCTGCTGCGGGATTGGCAGATTGAATTAGGTGGCTTTTTTTCAGGTCCAGAAGAGCTTCTTGAAAACCTGCCGTCGGATGGCGACAGCGGGCTCTACTTTTTAGATATAGAACTGGCTGCTTCCATGACTGGCTTCGATCTGGCGGACGAAATACGCCGGAGAGACCCGAAATCCTTCCTGGTCTTTATCAGCGCTCACCGGGAACTTGCCATGGACGTGTTCAAATATCGTTTGGAAGCCATGGACTTTATCGTGAAATCCTCCGGTCAGAAAGAAATCCAACAGCGGATTTTTGCCTGTATCCAGACAGCTTATGAACGCTATACCGCTTTAAATGGAAAGGACAGTGAAATTTTAACCCTGAAAGTCGGCAGAACCATCCAGTTTCTTCCCTGCTCTCGGATTCTCTATATCACCAATTCCTCCATCCAACATCATATCGTTATTTACACTAATGAGGAAATGCTGGATTATGCCGGAACCTTAGTGGAAATTTGGAAGCAACATTCTGAAATCTTCCTGAAATGCAGTCGTTCCCTTCTGGTAAACAAGTGGCATGTAAAAGAGCTTTCTTTGCTCAAAAAAGAAATCCTTCTGGACAATGGGACAAGGCTGCCTTGTTCTTTCTGAAGCCTGGCGGAGCTTAGGAAGAGGTTCTGATTTACGAAAAAAAGAAGCGGCAGTTCAGCTTAACTGAACTGCCGCAAAAGAACCATCCGTTTTATTTGAAGATTTATTCGCCTGAGGCCACCTTCGCCGCCTGTGTTCCGGCGATCTGGCCGGATACGAAGGTCCAGGACTGTGCCTGTCCGCCCCAGGGGGTATATGCCTTTCCGTCCGCGTTGCACACGCCCTCGGAATCCTGACCTACCGCGAACAGGTTCTCGATGGGCGTGCCGTCCTCCCGAAGGACATTCATATTCACGTCCACGTCCAGGCCGCCAACGGTGGCATAGGCATAACCGGCACAGCAAACCGCATAGTAGGTGGTGTCATTCCCATCCAGGGAGGCGCTGAGAGTGGCTTCGTCACAGCCGATGGCCGCAGCCAGCGCCCCAATGCTGTCTGCCTTGATTACGTCGCTGTAGGCTTCTCCCACAGACAAAATGGTGTCGATATCCTCCACAGGGGTGCCTGCCTCCGGCAGAGTGCCGCCCTGATTGATAAACTGGGAGGTGGAAGCCGCCTGGGTCTCGGACAAGCCGCTTACGCGGATATTGTCTATGTCCTCCTGGGAGTATACCACGTAATACTTGTACTCCGGAGCAAAGGCAATCTCCACAGTGAGAGCCGCGTCCTCTGTGCCGCTTTCATTGGCATTGCCCCATACCTCTCCGGTGGTGGTGATCATTCTCTGGTCCGTGGTCAGGGCCAGCGCGGACAAAATGGCCTTCTGGTCCGCGGTCAGATCATCGTTGCGGATCAGGTTCGGTACCTGGGAAACATGGATCATGGGGAGCGTGCCGGTCATGTAGGTAGCGCCGCCCACAGACAGACCCATCCGGATACCGGTACCCGCGTTTACGGTGACGCCCAGTGTGGAGGTGGTGGAGCCAAGATACTCCTCCATCATCTCGCTGCTGCCAAGGAAACCGCCGGTGGCCAGGATTACGCTTTTTCCGTAAATCTCATAGGAGGCGCCGTCGTAGCGTTCTGCTTTTACACCGATCACAGCGCCGCTGTCGTCGGTGATCAGTTCGGTGGCT
This sequence comes from uncultured Lachnospiraceae bacterium, assembly GCA_964528295.1. Classification (GTDB taxonomy): domain Bacteria; phylum Bacillota; class Clostridia; order Lachnospirales; family Lachnospiraceae; genus Choladousia. The sequence goes on along the minus strand of CAZGRM010000016.1, from coordinate 1,861 downwards.
GTCAGCTCTGTCTGGTAGTCATTTTTCTCATTCATGGCCTTCGCTTTTTCCATCGCCCGGGTGAATTGATACGTCTTGTTGGGTCCCAAAGCGTTCCAGGCCGTGTTGTCCTCATCTGCCGTGTACACGCACCACAGCTGCGTCCACTCCGGCACCACAAAGCTGCCCAGCAGTCCAAGTCCCTCAAACTCAAAATCAAAATTCTCCACATAATAGTCCAGAGCCGTTCCTGAATTGTACACGGCCTCGTAGATTACATCCGCCTTTTCCTCGCTGCCGACATAGTCCAGCCATATCTGATACAGAGCGTCCGCGTCCATATAGTCCGCGCCTTCGGTGTACAGATTTTTCAGGTATTCGCTGTTGACCGCCATGGGACCGTAGGTGCAGGCAGAGTCGCCGCCGATTTTCCCGGCCGCCTCAATGCCGAATACGGAGGCTCCCTGGTCGGCCGCCGCACAGTAGGAGAGGATACCGGAACCGCCAAGGCCCACCACGATCACATCATAATCCTCCAGTGTAACGGTCTCGGTACTCTTTTCGATCTCCGTATACCATTTGGTGCTGTCTCCTCCTGCCGCGTCGATGGCCTCCGCCACACAGGTTTTGATGGCGTTAGAGGAAGATGTGGCGCCTGTGATTGCGTCCACCGCCAGAGACTGCTCCTCGATCAACCGGGGGATGAGGAGCTCCACCGCCGATTTGAACCATTCTCCTGTGGCGCTGTCGCACTCCTCTGTCACGGTGATGTCCGTGATGGCGCCATTTTCAAAGGTTACGTCACATTTCATCGGTCCCGTCCAGCCGTAGCCGTAGGCGGTGGTGGAGTAAGTGCCGTCCGCCACCTGGGCCTCCGGGCCGTCTGCCTCCGCACCGTTTGCCAGTGCCTGGCTGATACAGTCTGACAGAGCGACCTTCACTGCGGTGGAGGTCTCTGTGGCACCGGATACACCGTCGATTTGGGCGCTCTGGGCCTCCAGAATCTGGGCTTCTAAAGTGCTTCCGGCCGCCTGGCCGATGGAATCCGTCTCACCGCTCAATTCCAGCTCCACACTCAGAATGCTGCTGCCGTCACATTCAATGGTCACCATGACGCCCTCGCTGTGTCCCGTAGCCGTGGCAGAGTAGGTCCCGGCATTGTACACATCGGCGCCCTCCGCGCCGGCGCTCATGGAAGCGGCCAACAGGGCCGCCGGTAAGAAAGCAACAAGTTTTCTCATTTCAAAAAATCCTCCCTTCACAAATAAAACGATAGGATATCGTCATTTGTTCCAATTTTATCAAAGTTTTTTAGACAGGAATAGTGAAGTTTTTTTACATGTAAGGTTACTGTTAGTTACATATATGTAAGTTTTTGTTGCGTTTTCATGGATGGCGGTATATGATATGGAACAAATAACAGTATGGGATTATGAAACAAGTGACAATAGACAGTATAGGATATGAAACAAATGATGGTATCTTAATTATGGAACAAATGGAGGAATTTTATGAATATACGCCAGCTAAAATTTTTTTTGTCCGCCGCGGATACCGGCAGCTTTTATTCCGCCGCGGAGCGGCTTTATGTGTCCCGCCCGGCTGTCAGCAAGTCGATCTCCCAACTGGAGGATGAGATCGGACAGCCTCTGTTTGTGAGGAAGGCGGAGGGGGTCTGCCTGACGGCCACAGGAAAGAAGATTTACCCCAGAATCCGCCGCCTCGTGGAGGAGTTTGAGGCTCTGGAGGGGGAAATGCAGCGGGGAGTGCGGATGATTCGGATCGGATTCTGTCACAGTACCTACCTTTTGTTTATGGACCGCATCCAGGAATTTGGTCAGGCGCATCCCGATATTTATCTGGAATTGTCCCAATATCAATA
>CAZGRM010000015.1:0-31951 GCA_964528295.1 uncultured Lachnospiraceae bacterium | reverse complement strand
GGATCGGCTACAACCTGAATGCGGCGGAATACGGCACGCCCTTTTTACAGGTGGCGGTGTTGACCGCCGGGGTATTTTTGCTGTTTTTGATCCATCAGCTCATCGACAGCGTATACTTCTATTGGTCCTTTGAACGCGTCAAGCCGATCCTGATCCAAAAGCTCCGCGGCCGGATCTATGAAAAGGCCCGTTCCATGGATCTTTCCCGCTATGACGACGCTTCCTTTTATAACGACTTCATCCTGTCCACCACGCAGGCAGACCAGTGCGTGGAACGCTTTATGGAGGACTCCAAAAGCTTCATTCGGCTTGCGGTACAGTCACTGTGTCAGCTTGTGTTTCTCGCTATGTCGGACTGGGTGGGCCTCGCTGTCGCCCTCCTCTGCTGTGTTGTAAAATATGTGTCCGGCAAAGCTTACTACCGCACACAGGAAAGGATCAATCTGGAAAAAATATCCGCGGAACGGGAACGCGAATACCAGCACCGGGTTTTTTATTTGCACGATTATGCGAAGGAGCTACGCCTAAACAGCAGCATACGTCCTCTTCTGATGAAGGATTTCGACGCCTCCAACGACAGGCTCAACACCATCAATAAAAAATACGGCTTTCGCTTGTGGCTGTTTGGTTTCCTTAAAAACTATATTCCGACCTGCTTTCTCTTGTATGCGATCTATCTGCCATACCTTTTAAAGCTGGTCGTATCAGACGGCACGCTCTCTGTCAGCATGTTCGTCGTCCTGCTGGCATCCGTCCGGCGTCTCGTGAAACGCAGCAGCGGTCTGGTGGAGCTTTTGCCGAAGCTCTCCCTAAACAGCGCCTTCATCGAAAAAATCCGCAACTTTCTTTCCTGCAAGCCACGGATTCAGGACGGGCCCGACCACGTGGAGGAAGAATGGAAAAGTCTCGCCCTCTCGCACGTGAGCTTTTCTTACGGGAAAACAGAAATCCTCCGCAACATCAATCTGGAAATCAAAAAAGGACAGCGGATTGCCCTGGTGGGCTACAACGGCGCAGGCAAAACCACGCTGATCAAGCTGCTGATGCGTCTCTATGATCCGGACAGCGGCGCGATTTTGAGAAACCAAAAAGATATCCGCTCCTTTAAGCTGGACGAGTACAGAAAGGAAATCGGAGCGGTTTTTCAGGATTATAAAATTTACGCCGCCTCTATCCGTGAAAACGTGGTCATGGACAACTGCGCAATGACGCAAAAGGAGACATACGAGGTGGAACGGGCACTGGCCGCGGCAAAATTCAACCTAACCGAACACCGGCTGAAATACCAGATCGAAACACCGCTGACCACGGAATTTGAAAAGGATGGCGTCAACCTGTCCGGCGGAGAAAGCCAGAAGGTCGCCATCGCCAGAACCCTCTACCGGCATCAGGAGCTGATCATTATGGACGAGCCATCGAGCGCCCTGGACCCTTCCGCGGAATACCAGTTAAACCGGGAGCTTTCCGAAATTGCCAAGGACAAGACCGTCATCTTCATCTCTCACAGGCTCGCCACCGCCCGCGACGCCGACCTGATCTATGTGATGAAAGAAGGACGGATCGTAGAACAGGGCACCCACCAGCAGCTTTTAAACGCAGGCGGCGAATACCGCAAAATGTGGAAGCTGCAGGCGGAGGGTTATCAGTGACGCGGCAGTCCCGCAAAGAGCGTATAAGAAGGCGATGGCGGCGAGGTAACCCCTCTGATGCTGCGCTTCTTTAGAAGAGAAGAAGGTGATCGACCTTGTGGTGAACACATTCGGCAAGTATGGCGGAAAGGTACTGGAGCGGATCACGCACAATGAGGACCTACAACGGAATAAACGGATGGCATAAGGTTCAGAAAAAACTTTTTTACGGGAGGCCTCTACTCCAGCAGAGAGGCCTCCCTTTTTGTGATGTAGGTTTCCAGTGTGCTTCTGTCCACCAGGGCGCTGGCCGCTCCCTGCCTGGAGATGCAGAATCCGGCGGCGTAGGTGGCGATGCGGATGGCCCGCTCCAGGTCATATCCTTCCGTCAGATAGGAGGTCAGGGCGGCGATGAAGGCGTCGGCCCCGCCGGTGGTATCGATGGGCAGAAAATCCATGCAGGCGGGGAAAAAGGCTTCCTTTTTCGGGGTCCTCAGATAGCAGCCGTCCTGTCCCAGGGTGATAATCACGGTGCCAGCTCCCGCGTTCAGGAAAAACTCCGCCTGTTCCTGCACAGTGTCATACATGGGGCAGAGCGCGGCGGCCTCCTTTCGATTGGGGATCAGAATATCGGTGTTTCGCAGAAGCTCCTCCGGCAGCTCGGTCCGTACCGCAGGTTTGACCACAGTGACCGCGCCGTATCCCTTGGCCAGCTGGGCGGCCCGGGCAGCCGTTTCCGGGGGGATCTCCGTGGAGATCAGACAGTAGCCCGCGTGATTGAACAGATACTGCCGCCGTTCAATATCCTCCGGGGTCAGCCCCGCGTTGGCTCCAAAGAGGATGGAGATGGCGCTTTCTCCGTTGGTCTCCGTGTAAATATAGGCCTTGCCGGTCTGGCGCCGCTTGCTCCGGTGGACGCCCTGGGTGATGACCCGGGATTTTTCCAGTGTGTCAAAGAGAAAGACAGAATCCGGGTCGGTGCCGGTCTCCCCGATCAGAGCCACCTCATGGCCCAGCTTGGCCACGCCCACCGACTGGTTGGTGCCCTTTCCTCCGGCGGTGGCGGTGGAGCTCAGAATATTGGTGGTCTTTCCGTGCTGGGGGAGCTCATCCACATGGAAGGTCACATCCAGATTGATGGCGCCCACCACCACAAAGCGCCTGGTCCGCAGGGAGGCGGGCCGGTCCAGGCTGTCCTCATTGTCAAAGGACACGGCCGGAGAGAAGAGATATACCGGCTCCTGCTCTGCGGACTTCTCACACATCTGAATGAGCTGAAGCGCCACGTACTGCCCGAATTCATAGTAGGGAATACGGATGTTGGAAATGCGGGGGTAAGACACGGCCTCCCGCATATCTCCCTTCAGGCTGACCAGGGAAAAGTCGGAGGGCATGTAATAATGCAGGCGGCACATCCGCTCATACAGGTCCAGGGACAGGGAAAAATGGGAGCTGACGATGCCGGTGATATTGTGGTCCATGATATTCTGACAGCATTTTTCGTCCTCCGCCCAGATCTTCATATGATCCAGATACGGAATCTGATTATCGTAGATACATTTCTGAAAGCCCTCAAACAGCGCCTCCGACCGTTTGCTCCCCCTTTTTAGCAGGCAGGCGGGACAGGTATGCTTGTAATCGATCAATTTCTGAGTCAGCTGGTACCCGATCCGGGCAAAATCGATACAGTAGGAGGGGCAGGGAAAGCCGCTGCCGATGAGACAGAGGGGGATATTCTGACGGTCAAGATCCTGCCGGAGGGAATAGCTTTCCGGGGAAACCGGCTCCCAGATCACTCCGTCCACATTGTTGCTGCACAGGACAGTAATGTGCTTCGCCTCCGTCTCGGGAGAATTCTGGCTGTCCAGCAGCAGGACCGCGTAGCCATGGGTCTGAGCGGCCTGAAGGATGCCGCTGATCATCAGGTTCGCCTGGGAGACAGTAGGCAAAAGGACGCCCAGCAGAAATTTTTTTGCGGCGGAAATATTTTTTACGGTCCCGTAGGGAGTATAGTTGTATTCTTTTACAATTTTCAGCACCCGGCTGCGGGTCTGGGGATTGATGCCGTCGTCCTTATTGTTGATGATTTTAGAGACGGTGGAGATGGATACATTGGCCAGCTTGGCAATTTCTTTTATGGTCATACAGTCTCCTCGCTTGTTCGTATTCAGTCATAATCATGAGAGGCTCGTTGACATTTCATCGCAATGACGGGATGCCTGTCAGCAGCTTATCTTAATTATGCGATATGCGGAGTTGTTTGTCAATGACAACTCCGGGGAATATGGTAAAATATATAAGAAAACAATTTTATAAAAATATTTTTTTAGATAAAAATGAAAAATAATAGTTGACAAAGGAAGAGGATGGATGTAATATTGTGCCATAGAAAAAACTTTAAGAAAGAGTTTTCATAAGCAAAAGCGCAAAAAAGCGGAAGGGAGACAAATGGAAAACGGGAAGAAAGTAAAAGAGATCGTGGAGACATTTATCAATCCGCCCACACCGGTACCTCCTGCGGACAACGCCCGGCTGATCCGCCGGCTGGAGAAGCCCAGAGGACGGGTGGACGTGGTCCTTGACACAGATACCTACAACGAGATTGATGATCAGTACGCCCTGGCCTACCTCATTAAATCAGAGGAAAAGCTGAATCTGAAAGCGGTCTATGCCGCCCCCTATTATAACGCTAAATCCGAGGGACCCGGAGACGGGATGGAGAAGAGCTATCAGGAAATCATGAATGTACTGACACTGATGGAGCGGGAGGATTTGAAGAAGATCGTATATCGGGGCTCCACCAGGTATCTGCCCTCTGAGAAGGAGCCCGTGATCTCGGAGGCGGCCCAGGATCTGGCAGAGCGGGCCATGGGCTACACGGAAGACCATCCCCTGTATGTGGTGGCCATCGCGGCCATTACCAATGTGGCCTCCGCCCTGCTGTTGAGGCCGGAGATCAAGGACCGGATTGTGGTGGTCTGGCTGGGGGGGAATGCCATCCACTGGCCAAACAACAGAGAGTTCAACCTATTTCAGGATGTGGCCGCCGCCCGGGTGGTGTTTGGCTGCGGAGTGCCGCTGGTACAGCTTCCCTGCATGGGAGTGGTGTCCGGCTTTGTCACCAGCGGACCGGAGCTGGAGTATCATCTGAGAGGAAAAAATAAGCTGTGTGATTATCTGATCGATGTGACCACCCAGGAGGCCAAGATCTATTACGGCGGCTCCACCTGGACCAGAGCGATCTGGGATGTGACGGCGGTGGCTTGGCTGCTGGACGGAGACTTCATGGAGGACTGCCTGATTCACAGTCCGATCCCCGAATATGATGACCGGTACGCCTTTGACGACCACCGGCATTTTATAAAATACGTGTACCATATCAAGCGGGACAACCTGTTCGCAGACCTGTTTGAAAAATTGAAAAGATAAGGAGGATACGAGATGAAAATGAGAAAAACAGTGGCGGTAATGATGGCGGGAGCTATGGTGGGAAGCATGATCGGAGCGCTGCCGGTGATGGCGGAGGAGAGGCTCTTCGAGGGGCAGGAGATCACCTTTGCCGATACGGGAGCGGGGGACTGGGAAGAGAAGATTGAGCCCATCATAGAAAAATTTGAGGAGGAGACGGGGGCAAAGGTCAATACGGAGCTGTATGCCCATTCTGATTATCTGGAGCTTCTCCAGGTAAAGCTGCCCTCCGGCTCGGATGAGTACGATGTGATCGGTGTGGATGTGCCGCTGGTGGCCTCCTACGCCACAAAGGGCTGGATCAGCTCAGTGGATGAGTATTTTACGGAGGAGGAGAAAGCCCAATTCGCCTCCGCCGCCTTGGAGGCGGGAACCTGGGACGGCGTATTTTATGCTCCGGCCATGAACAGCTCCTCCCAGCTTTTGTGGTACAACACCGCTCTTCTGGAGGAGGCGGGCGTGGAGGTGCCGGAGAACTCCGTGGAGAACCGTCTCACCTGGGAGCAGGTGGTGGATATGGCGAAGAGGACACTGGAGGCAGTGGATCCGGACGGCACGAAGGGAATCGGAGGCATCGCTTTTGAGCAGGTGAGCCGCACCTATCAGATGAACCAGATTCCTAACAGCCTGGGCGGCAAAAATATCGGGGACGACGGCTATACGGCGGAGGGCGTGATCAACAGTCCGGAATGGATCGAAGGCGCCACCTGGTACCAGAATCTGTTCAACGAGGGCGTTGCCCTGAAGGGCTTCACGGCGGATGACTGCGCCGACTTCTTCCAGGCAGGCAAGATCGTGTTCATCGTGGCGGGGACCTGGACCGACAACAACTGCAAGGCCAATGGGGTCGAGAGCTATGGCTACGCTCCGGTGCCAGCGTTTGAGGGACATGAGGATCAGGTAGGGACACCCACCGGCAGCTGGCATTTTGGAATTCCGGCAAATTCCCAGAACAAGGATCTGGCGGCGGCATTTATCAAATATATGTCCATCGGCGAGGGCAATGAGCTGTGGCTGGAGGCAAACGGAGACGTACCTGCCACGGTAGCGGGGGCCGAGAAGATCATGAACAGCGAGGACGCGGCAGAGTATATGAAGATCGCGGCGTATGAATCCGCCAACACGGCGGTTCCCCGGGCGCTGACGCCGGGCTATACGGAGTATGATACCATCATCCAGAATACCTGGGAGGACATCAAGAATGGTTCTGATGTGACAGAATCCTTGAATAACGCTGCCGCAAAGATCGAGAGTGTGATGGAGAGCTTTAAGTAGCCTCATTGAGATGACATGGGCCGTCCTGCTTCAGGGCGGCCCATGCCCCGTTTCGGACGTTACGGACAGGCCCCGCGGCCCTTGTCCTCCTCACCCCAAGGAAAAGGAGAAAGTCGGGATGTTGAATTTATCGAAAAGAATGCGTTTCTTGCCGTATCTGCTGATTGCGCCGGCTTTTGCTTTGATCTGCGTGTTTAAGCTATACCCTATCGTGATCACGGTGGGGGAGAGCTTTTGGATCGATGGCAGGCTGACGTTTCACGTTTACAGTAAGCTGTTTGGGGATTCCTCCTTTTGGAATTCCTTCTGGATTACGATCAAAATGAATCTGGTGATGATTCCGCTGCAGGTGGCCTTGGCTTTCGTCATAGCCCTGCTGGTGAGCAGGACGCTGAAGGGAGTGGGGATCTTCCGCACCATTTTTTATCTGCCGGTGACCATTTCCCTGCCCGTGGCCTGTTTGATCTGGAATGTGATGATGAACCCGAACACGGGCGTGATCAACAGCATTCTGAATATGCTGGGCATTCCCTCCCAGGAATTTTTCATCAATAAATCCCAGGCCCTCTGGTGCGTTGTGCTGGTGGCTACCTGGAAGGGAGTGGGCTACTGGATGATGTTTATCCTGGCGGGCCTGAAAAATATCGATCCGGTGCTGTATGAGTCCGCGAAGATTGACGGTGCCAACTGGTACCAGTCCCTGTTTCGGATCACGGTGCCGCTGCTGAAAAAGGTGCTTCTGTTCGTGTTTGTGGCCAACACCACCGCAAATATCCTGCTGTTCGCCCCCATGCAGATCATTACCGGCGGAGGGCCCCAGGAGAGCACCAATGTATTGATGTTTGAGGCGTACCGGGCCGCCTTCAAATACGGCGACCGTCCCAGATCCTCGGCAATCGTGGTGATTCTTCTGCTCATGATCGTGATCATCAGTTTATTCCAGGCGGCCATCCTCAATGAGAAGGATGAGGGAGGCAAAAAGAGGAGGTCAGGAAAATGAAAATTTCAACCAAAAAGAAGGTAATTAATGGTATAATTTATCTGGTGCTCTTCCTGACGGCGGCGGTGACCCTGTTTCCCCTGGTGTGGGGAATCTCGGCCTCTCTCAGGGATGACATGGAGCTGTATTCTTATATTATGCCCTTCTCCGTCCACACGCTGATACCGGTGGAGGTCACGGGAAAATCCTGGGTAGAGCTGTTCACAAAATACAAATTTCTGCGTCCGGTGCTGAACACGGTGTTTATCACGGCGGTTACCATTTTGCTTGGCTGTATGCTGAATTCCATCGCAGCCTTCGCCTTTGCCATGTTTCGTTTCAAGGGAAAGCAGGTGCTGTTTGTCCTGGTGATGCTGTCCTTTATGATTCCCTTCGAGGCCATCGCCCTGCCTCTTTACCAGGTGGCGGACAGGCTGAGTATGGTGAATACGTATGAGGGAATGATCATTCCCGGCATCGCCAGCGGCCTGGTGATGTTTCTGTTTATCCAGTTTTTCCGGGACATACCGGCGGATCTGCTGGACGCGGCACGGGTGGACGGAGCCAACATCCTGACAATCTTTGTGAAAATTCTGATGCCGCTTTCCAAGCCGATTTTCATCACGGCCGGACTGATGCTGTTTATGGATCAGTGGAATTCTTACCTGTGGCCCCTTTTGATGGCCCGCTCAAAGGATATCCGCACCATTCAGATCGCCTTGTCCGCCTTTCAGACGGAGCACAAGACCGCCTGGTCGGCGCTGTACGCGGGCTCCATGTTCGCGGCGCTGGTTCCTTTGAGTGTATTTCTGCCTCTTCAGAAATATTTCGTGGAGGGCATCACCAGCAGCGGCATCAAGGGCTAAGAAATAAATGGAGAAAAGTATGAAGAAGCTATTAGTAATCGGAAGTCTGAATTTGGATATGGTGGTAAACGTAGACCACACTCCGGCGGTGGGGGAGACGATCCTGAGCCAGAAAATGCAGCTGATCCCCGGAGGAAAGGGGGCCAACCAGGCCTGCGCCGCCGGGCGGCTGGGGGCGGATGTGACACTGCTGGGGGCCCTGGGCACAGATTCCTACGGGGAAATGGAGAAAAGGAGTCTGGAGGCCTCCGGGGTGGATGTGTCCAGGCTGATCTGGCGAGAGGACGCCGCCACGGGGCTGGCCATGATCACGGTGAACCGGGACGGGGACAACAGCATCGTGGTGGTTTCCGGCGCCAACGCCACCATGAGGCCGGAGGATATCCTCCGAAATCGGGATCTGCTGGAGGAGTGCGACCTGGTGATTTTTCAGCTGGAGATTCCGCTGGACACGGTGTGCCGGGGGGCCAGGCTGGCGAAGGAGCTGGGAAAGAAGGTGATCCTGGATCCAGCCCCGGTGCCGGCGGATTTCCCGGAGGAGCTGTACCGGTACGTGGATATCATAAAGCCCAACGAGACGGAGCTTTCCATGCTCACCGGCATTCAGGATATCGAGCATCACCTGGAGGAGGCCGCAGCCTGGATCCGGCAGCGGGGAGGAAAGGACCTGGTGGTGACGCTGGGGGAAAAGGGACTGTTTCTGGACTCCCTGGAGTTGGGAGTTCACCGCGTCCCGGCCAAAAAGGTGGAGGCGGTGGATACGACGGCGGCGGGGGACGCCTTTACCGCGGCGCTGGCGGTGAAGCTGATGGAGGGAAAGAACCTGAAGGAAGCGGCGGAGTTCGCCACCTCTGTCTCCGCCATCGTCGTCACAAGAAAAGGCGCCCAGTCCTCCATCCCCACTCTGAAGGAGGTGGAGGAATACTGGGCGCAGGGCTCAGGAGGAGAGGGAGGGCTTCCATTTGCCTCTGAGATAGTGGACGGTAAACAGTAGAAATAAAAGAATATTGTGGGCGATCATGCAGCCCCAGGCGGAGATCAGGCCGCCGCCAAGAAGCTGGGTGCACAGGAAGGTGCCGGCGATCCTGGCGCCCCACATGCCGGATACGTTGAAGAGGAAGGGGGCCACCGTCTTCCCCACTCCCTGCATCATTCCCTCGATCACGATGGGGACCCCGTAGAAGGGCTCCGACACGGCCACCATCCGCAGCACTGTGGCGCCCAGCCGGATCACCTCCGGGTCCCGGGAGAACAGGCGCATGAGGAGGGGCGAAAAGGCGAAGAGCAGTCCGCCGGAGATCACCATCAATCCCACCTCCAGGGGAAGAATGGCCTTGGCCAGCCCCTGGAGCTTTTTTTCGTCCCTGGCGCCCCAGGCGTTGCCCGACAGGGTAGCCGCCGCTGTCTGCATCCCCCAGCCGGGAATGTAGAAGGCGGATTCCACCGTGTTTGCGATGGTGTGGGCGGCGGTGGAGGTCTCCCCCAGGGAATTGATCATGGAGGCGAAGGCCACATACCCCAGGGAGGTGGCGAAGCGCTGCGCCATGTTGGGCAGGGCCACTTGCAGGCAGGGACGCAGCACCTTCGGGTCGGGGCGCAGGCTTTGCCCTCTGGGTGAGATTTCACGGTGCTTCCAGAGCCTGTGGGTGATGGCGATTCCGCCGTAGGTGTAGGCCGCGGCGCTGGCCGCCGCCGCGCCCTCGATCCCCCATCCGGCTCCGGGGACGGTCAGTTTGATTCCCTCTATGGACCAGACACGGGTCTCATAGATCAGAAAGAAATTCAAAATAATATTGATCACATTCACCGCGGCTCCCACCTTCATGGGAGTTTTTGTGTCCCCCGCGGCCCGCAGGACGGTGCCAAGGATGATATTGGCGGCGCGAAACAGCATGGGCAGATACAGAATCAGGAAGTACCGGGAGGCCATCTCCCGGATGGCCGGATCCACCCGCATCCAGGTGGGAACCTGGCCGCTCACCGATAGGGTGAGAGCCGTAAAAAACAGTCCCACCGTCAGCACGGCGGTGACCGCCTGACCGGAGGCTTTTCTGGCCTTCTCATACTCCCCGGCTCCGGTGGCCTGGGAGATAAAGGCCAGAAAGCCCACGCCGATAGCGGAGATGGTGCTGCTGATCAGCCAGTTCACGGTGCTGGTGGCCCCCACCGCCGCCGTGGCCCTGGTCCCAAGGGAGCCCACCATGGCGGTGTCGATGTACTGGACCGCCGTCTGCAAAAGCTGTTCCAGCATGGTGGGCCAGGCCAGGGCGAGGATCACAGGGAGCATCCGCGTAAATTCTTTTCTCTTCATGGAAACGAAGCAGTCCTTTCTCTTTAGTCCCGGGTCAGATCCCTCACCCACTTGTAGCGCCGGTAGTGGGCCATCACCCAGGGAATCTTTCCCACCTCATCCAGGCAGGTGCAGGAGTACACCGCCAGCACGGGCCAGTGAAACAGAAAGGCTCCGGCGAAGGACAGGGGAACGGCCAGCACCCACATGCAGATCACCAGGCTGTACACGTCAAATAAGGTATCCCCTCCGGCCGCGAAGATTCCGTTGATGACGATGGTGTTGACGCACCGTCCGATCATGTAGACGGCCATAATCACCATCATTCCCGTGAGATACTGCCGGGCCCTGTCGGTGAGGATCATGAAATTTACCACCAGAGGCGTGACAGCCAGCACCAGCGCGGTGGACAGCAGCCCGCAGACAAAGGACAGCTTCGCCAGCCGGTCCCCGTACCGCCGCCCCTTTTCCAGATCCCCCTTTCCCAGCTCATTTCCCACCACGATGCCGCCGGCGCTGCTGATGCCGTTGCAGAGGCAGCACATCAGATCCCGGACCACTGCGGAGACGGAGTTGGCGGCGGCCGCGTCGGCTCCCATGTGACCCATCACGGCGGTGTAGGAGGTGAAGCCCACGCCCCACAGCAGGGAAGCGCCCAGCAGAGGCAGGGCACATTTTCGGAAGTCGGAGGCCAGGAGGGGGTCCCGGTGGAAGAGCCGCCTCCAGTTGGGACGGATGAAGCCCTTTTGCAGGGAGGAGACCACGGCCCATCCCAGCTCCGCGACTCTGGCCAGCAGGGTAGCCAGGGCGGCTCCCCGGGCGCCCATCGCGGGGACGCCCAGCAGACCGAAGATGAATACGGCGTTCAGCAGAATATTCAGAACCACGGCGCCGGAGCTGATCCAGGCGCTGCGGGAGGCGTGATCGCTGATTTTCATAATGGAGAGGTAGCACTGGGAGATGCCGGTGAGCAGGTAGGACCAGCCGGCGATCCGCAGATAACCGATGCCGATCCGGATCAGCTCCGGCTCATTGGTAAAGATCCGCATCAAGTATCCCGGAAAAAATACGCAGGCCCCGAAGAACAGCACGGATGCCAGGCCGGCCAGCCGGAGGATCATACAGAAGATATCATTGATCACCCTGGTGTCACCCTTCCCCCAGTATTGGGCGCCCAGGATGGTGGCGGCGCTGGTGATGGACATCAGGACCATGTTTTGGATAAACTGCACCTGGGTGGCCAGGGAGACGGCCGCCATGGAGTTTTGCTCCAGCCGCCCCAGCATCACAGCGTCCCCCGCCGCCACCAGGGCCAGCATCAGGCTCTGAAAGGCGATGGGCAGCGTCAGCCGGATTAGCTTCTGATAAAAAGTTTTGTCTGAAAAAAGATGGCTTTTCATGATTATCCCCTTCTCCTTTGTCTAGAAAGCATTGATGCTATTATATTCGAAATGCCGGCAAAAAGATAGAGGAAAATACATTTCTGTCGCGGCGGGGTTCCCTTTCGGCGGTGAAAAAATGGATGCTTTACAACAGTAACAGATTAACCTATAATATAGCATACAGCATAACGGCGCTTTCATTGAACGGAGGAGAAGGATGGTTAAATTTGAGCTGGAACGCCTGGAGCGTTTGACAAAGGATTTGGAGGCTTTGATTCTGTCCGATTACGAGGACATTCTTTTTTATCGACGAAGGAAAGGAAAACAGAAGGACGGATACCGCTGCTCTACAGAAGGCTGGGAGGAGGCCAGAATCGACGCGCCCTGGCGGGAGCTGGACAGCCATATGTGGCTCAGGACCAGGGTGGAGATCCCAAAGCGCATGGCGGGAAAGCGGGTGGCCTTTTCCATCACCACAGGCCGGGAGGGAGAGTGGGACGCCACCAATCCCCAGATGCTATTTTATCTGGACGGGGAAATTCTCCAGGGGGTGGATGTGAACCACCGGGAGATCGGAATTTCCGACTGCGCGGAGCCGGGGGAGACTCATGAGATCGCCCTGCTGGCCTACAGCGGTTCTGTCCCCGGGGATTTGGTCATCCACACAAAGCTGGTGGCGGTGGATTCTTTTATAAGGAAGGTTTGGTATGATTTCCAGATCCCGCTGCAGACAGCCCGGATTCTTTGCAGGGCGGACGAGGAAAATTACCGCAGGATTCTCCAGATGCTGGAGCCGGCGGCCAATGAGCTGGACCTGAGGAAGGCCTACTCACCACGGTTTTATGAATCCCTGGAGCGGGCCGACCGGATTTTGACGGAGCAGTTTTATTCCAGAGTGCGGACGGAGGCTCCTGTGGTCAGCGCCATCGGTCATACCCACATAGACATCGCCTGGCTGTGGACCGTGGAGCAGACCAGGGAAAAGGTGCTCCGCAGCTTCTCCACGGTGCTGAGGCTGATGGAGGAGTACCCGGACTATAAATTTATGTCCAGCCAGCCCATTCTCTATCAGTTCGTCAAGGAGCAGGAGCCAAAGCTGTATGAGAGGATCCGGCAGAGGGTGGCGGAGGGCCGCTGGGAGGTGGACGGAGCCATGTGGCTGGAGGCGGACTGCAATGTCACCGGAGGGGAGTCTCTGGTTCGGCAGATCCTGAAGGGCCGCCGGTTTTTCCTGGAGGAGTTCGGAAAGGAGAGCAAGTGCCTCTGGCTTCCGGACGCCTTCGGCTATTCGGCGGCGCTGCCGCAGATTTTGAAAAAGGCGGGGATTCCCTACTTTATGACCACCAAGATCGCCTGGAACCAGTATAACCAGATGCCCAACGACACCTTCCTGTGGAGAGGCATCGACGGCTCGGAGGTGTTTGCCTTCATGCCCACCACCTGCGATTTTGACAAGGGACAGGGGCTGAATATTTCCTTCTCGGACACGAGAAACACCACCACCTACACAGGCATCATGAATCCCAATATGACGCTGGGCACCTACAAGCGATTCCAGAACCGGGATCTGACGGAGGATACGCTGATGCTGTTTGGCTTCGGGGACGGCGGCGGCGGTCCCACCTGGGAGATGCTGGAGAGCGCGAAGCGGCTGAAGTACGGTATGCCCGGCATCCCCAGAATCGCGCAGGAGTTTGAGGGGGACTTTTTTGACCGGACCTATGAAAAGATCGCGAAGCTGCCGAACATGCCCACCTGGGATGGGGAGCTGTATTTTGAGTACCACCGGGGCACCTTGACCTCCATGGCGAAGAATAAGCGGAACAACCGGAAAAATGAGATTCTCTACAGCCAGCTGGAGACGCTGTCCTGCATGGCCCAGGAGGCGGGGGTGGCTTACCCGGCGCGAACCATTCAGGAGGGCTGGGATGTGCTTCTTCTGAACCAGTTCCATGACATTATCCCGGGCAGCTGCGTTGGCCCGGTATACGATGTGACGGATCAGGAATATGAGGCCATCCGGAGCGCGGCCCAGTCTCAGCTTCAGGATGTGGCGGTGCGGCTGGCGGATCAGATTTCCATAGACAGAGACGCGGTGGTGGTGTTCAACACCCAGGGCTACCGCCGGGATGACGTGGTATTTGTGGATTCCCGGGAAAAGAGGAGCGTTTCCTGTATGTGGGACGGGGAGGGCGGCTGTTATCCGGCGCAGCCCGCGGCCGGAGGAGGCTACCTGTTTTTCGCCGGGGGGATCCCCTCTGTGGGCTATAAGGTATTTTATCCTGTATTTGGGGAGCCGGAGAAGGAGCCGGCGGCGGCCTGGGACGGCACCTTTGAAAATGAGTATTACAGAGCCGTCTTTGATGAAAAGATGCGGCTGGTTTCCCTGGTGGAAAAGCAGGAGGACCGGGAATTTATCCGGGAGGGGGAGGCGGGAAATATGCTTCTCACCTACGAGGACCGTCCCATGAACTGGGACAACTGGGATATCGACGTCTTTTACCAGAAAAAGCCCTATGAGCCGGACTGGATTGGAGAGCCCAGGCTTGTGGAGCAGGGGCCGGTGCGTCTGGTGGTGGAGTATTCCATGGGCTTTGAGGACTCGGTGATCACCCAGCAGGTCCATCTTTACCGCCACCTTCCGAGAATTGATTTCAGGACCAGGGCGGACTGGAGAGAGCATCACGTGCTGCTTCGGGTGAATTTCCCGGTGAATGTGAACGCCACCAAGGCCGCCTACGAGATTCAGTTCGGCAATGTGGAGCGGGAAACCACCAACAATCAGAGTTGGGACAGCGCAAAATTTGAGGCCTGCGGCCACAAGTGGGCGGATCTGTCGGAAAACAGCGGGGGAATCAGCCTGCTGAACGACTGCAAGTACGGCTATGGGATCAAGGGAGGCAACCTGTCTCTGACCCTGATCAAAGCTGGCACCTACCCCAACGAAAACGCCGATATCGGCGCCCATGAGTTTACCTACTCCATCTATCCCCACAGGGGAAGATGGCAGGAGGCCCGCACCGTGGAGATGGCCTACGATCTGAATGTACCGGTCATTGCGGTGGAGCGGCCGGCAGGGGAAGGGCAAAGGGGCTGGCCCGAGGAGAGAAGTATCCTGAGCTGTGACAAGGAGAACTGCTTTGTGGAGGCTCTGAAGGCGGCGGAGGACGGCGAGGGAATGATCCTTCGGATGTATGAAAACCGAAACGGCAGGACAAGGGCCGCCATCCGCCTGGGAAGACCCGTCAGGAGGGTGTGGGAGTGTGATCTGCTGGAGCGAAACCTGAGCGAAATCCCTGCGGAGGGGGACCGCTTTACCGCCTTGTTCCGGCCCTTTGAGATCAAAACCTTCCGTCTGGTCTTCTAAATGTGGAAAAGGGCGGAGGTTGACAGAGCTTTTTTGGCTGGCTATAATAAAATTCATACGAAAAAGCAGGAAGAAAAGGATTTTATTTATGAATCAGCCAATTAAGCGGGTATCGCTGCAATCCGAGATTATGAAATATATCAGCGAATATATCAAGGAGCATCAGCTGGGGCCGGGAGATAAGCTTCCCTCCCAGGGACAGTTTATGGAGATGATGCAGGTCAGCCGGACGGCCCTGCGGGAAGCCATCAAGACCCTGGAGGCCCGGGAAATCATCGAGGTAAAAAACGGCAAGGGGCTCTATGTGGGCACCTCCAGGCAGCGGAAGGATATCATCGCCGATCTGATCGGGATCAACAAGGAGAAGGAGCGTCTGCTGGAGATTCTGGAGACCAGGAGGGCTCTGGAGGAGGGCATGATCGAGATGGTGATCCGCAGAGCCACCGACCAGGAGATGGAGGAGCTGGGAGAGCTGAAGAAGGTGCTGATGGATAAATTTTACGCGGGCCTGCCCCAGAATGAGGATGACAGAGCGTTTCACCACAAGCTGTACACCATGTGCCACAATCCGGTCATGTACTCCCTGATGCTGCTTTTGGAGGAGCACGAGTCCACGTTTTGGCAGTTTCCTCTGGATATGGAGGATCCCTTTCGGGAGAGTATGCCATACCATGACACCCTGTGTGAGGCGATCCGGGAGAGAAACATTCCGAAGGCCCAGAAGATCAACCGAAAGCTTCTGGACTGTGTATATGACGACATTGTAAAGCAGTGAAACGTTGCTTTTGGAAAAAAACTATCCTATAAGAATGCTTGCGTAAAAGGATTGACAAATTGGAGCTGCTGTGTTATATTTTTAACAATCCAACAAGGGAGTAGCCAAACATCCGAAAAAGATGGTTTTGAAATCGTCAGCCGGCGCGATGAGCGCCCGTATCAAATGAGATGGCAAGACTTATTGTGACAAAGGTCATGATAAGTCTTTTTTTATATTTAAAAACGACAGGAAAGGAGGCGATAAGGATGCCGCCAGAGCAGCAGTAAAAAAGAAACCGCAGATCACACACACCGAAAAGAGAGGAGAAACCTATGAGAAACGATTCTATTTTTATGATTTTGACACCTGTTTTTACCGCGGCGGCCATAGTAATACTTGTCATCGCCTTGATTCTTCTGATATCGAAGCTGATGTACAAAAAAGCGGCCCCCAACGTGGCCATGATCGTCACCGGGCCGGGAGGATGCAAGACTGTGATCGGAAAGGGCTGTTTCGTGATCCCGATTTTGCAGCGGGTTGATTACCTGTCCCTGGAAAACATCCAGTCGGACTTCACCTCCAGAGATGAGATACCCACCAGAGACGCCATCAATATCACGGTGGACGCGGTGGCCAACGTATCTGTCTCCCAGGATCCGGCCAGATTAAAGGTGGCCGCCTCCAAATTTATCGGCTACAAGCCGGATCAGATCCGGGAGGTCATCACACCGGTGCTGGAAGGAAACATCCGGGAGATTATTTCCCAGACCACCCTGAAGGAGCTGATCCAGGGCGACAAAAAAGCCTTTGCGGAAAAGGTGATTGAGAACGTGACCCCGAACCTGCGGGATATGGGCCTGGACCTGACCACCTTCAATATCCAGAACTTCAAGGACCGCAACGGCGTCATCGACAATCTGGGTCTGGAAAACACCGTCCAGATCAGCAAGGACGCCGCCATCTCCAAGGCAAACGCGGAGCGGGAAATCGCCATTGCCAGGGCGGAGGCCTCCCGGGCCGCCAATGAGGCCCAGGTCACCGCTGACACGGAGATCGCAAAGAAGCAGAACGAGCTGGACATCCAGAGAGCGGAGCTGAAAAAGGTATCCGACATTAAAAAGGCGGAGGCCGACGCGGCCTACCAGATTCAGCAGGAGGAGCAGCGGAGAACCATCGAGATCACCACGGCGAACGCCAACCTGGCCCGCCAGGAGAAGGAGATCGAGCTGAAGGAGCGGGAGGTGGCCATCACTGAGAAATCTCTGGAGGCCACCGTAAAGAAACAGGCGGAGGCCACCAAATACGCGGCCCAGCAGGAGGCGGACGCCCACCTCTATAAGACTCAGAAGGAGTCGGAGGCGGAGCTCTACGAGCGCCAGAAGCAGGCCGAGGCAGAAAAATTTGAGGCTTTGCAGCGGGCGGAGGCCCACAGGGCGAAGGCGGCGGCTGAGAAATATGCCAAGGAGCAGGAGGCGGAGGCCGTCAAGGCGGCAGGACTGGCGGAGGCGGAGGCCATCGCGGCAAAGGGCCGCGCGGAGGCGGAGGCCATCCAGGCGAAGGCGCTGGCAGAGGCGGAGGGTATCCTGAAGAAGGCGGAGGCCATGAAGCAGTACGGAGAGGCGGCCCAGATGGATATGCAGCTGAGGGCGCTGACTACCTACTTTGAGCAGCTTCCCGCCATCGCGAAGGCGGCCGGGGAGGCCTACACCAATGTGGAGTCGATCAAGATGTACGGCGGCGATTCCGCCCAGCTCACAGGCAACCTTCTCAACACCGTCACCCAGATCTCCGACGGCCTTGGCGAGTCCCTGGGAGTGGATGTGAAGTCCCTGCTGGCCGGCTTTCTTGGGGCTTCCCTGAAAGGCCCGGCAGGGGAAAAGGACATCACCGTAAATGTCAACACGGGGGAGGATGCCGGAAGATAATTTTTCAATTTCCTCTTGACTCTGACGGAGCGTCATAGTGTAGAGTGGTTTTATCAAGAACGGGGAGGAGAACTGGATATGAGAACAGTAAAGGAGCTGTCGAAGCTTACAGGTATCAGCGTGCGCGCGCTTCACTATTATGATGAGATCGGACTTCTGCGTCCCACCAGGAAAAGTGAGGCGGGGTACCGGCTTTATGACGATAAGGCCTTGGAGGCGCTGCGGCAGATTTTGTTTTTCCGGGAATTCGACATTCCGTTGAGGGAGATCAAAGCCCTGATGGAAAGCCCTGTTCTTGACAGAGACCAGATATTACATATGCAGCGGGAGATGCTGACGGCGAAAAAGGAACGGCTTCAGCGTCTCATTGACAGCATTGATCAGATTTTGAAAGGGGAAAATACAATGGATTTCCAGGTATTTCATGAAAATGATATGGAGAGACTGTACCAGTCGATTATGGGAAATTTGACCCAGGAACAGAAAAAAACCTACATGGACACCTTTTTGTCGGCAAGCGAGGACCTGACGGAGGAGGAAAAGAAGCGGTTTTGGGAGACGGGAGACAGTGAGGAGCGTTTCCGGACGCTGTTTCTGAAAAGCGCCTCCGGGCAGCAGGCTCAGAAAAATTTCAAGAAGCTGGTGGAGTGGTACGGGGATAAGGACAGCGTCATTGACTCCGCAAAGGGATCTGTCGGGGATCCGGGAATTTTTGAGGCTTACCGGAAACGGCTGGACGGGGTGATGAAAAAGCTGGCGAACCGGCGGGGAGCGGAGGTCTCCTCCTTTGAGGTGAAGGAGCTGATCGGTGAGTATGATTTCCTGTCGAAGCAGCTCTACCAGATGAAGGATGTGAAGGCTCTGATGCTGGACCTGGCGGGACTTTACCGGACCAACCAGGCGGCAGCGGAGGGGCTGGACGGGGAGTACGGCCCCGGCACTGCGGAATTTTTTGCGAAGGCGGTGGAGGAGTTCTATAAATAGAGAAGCGGATTTATTCCAAAAACAGCCGCCTCATGGTAAAATAGAAAGGAATGGGATCGAAAGAGAGGTGGCTGTGAATGAGAGAAAGGAAAAAGGAGAGGCCGGCGGCGCTGGAGGAGATGACGCCGGGTCAGATTTACTGGAAGCTGTTTACCATCACGCTGACCATGAGCGCCAGCACCTTTGGCGGCGGCTTTGTGATTGTCAGTATGCTGCGGCAGCAGTTTGTGGAGAAGCTGGGGTGGCTGTCGGAGGAGGAGATGCTGGACCTGACCGCCATCGCCCAGTCCTCCCCCGGAGCCCTTGGGGTGAATGCCGCCATTGTGGTGGGATACCGGCTGAGACGGTTTTGGGGCTCCGCGGTATGCGCCCTGGGGGCTGTTTTGCCGCCGCTGGTGATTATTTCTGTCCTGTCTCTTTTCTACAATCAATTCCGGGACAACCCCATCGTGGCTCTGGCGCTCCAGGCGATGCGGGCCGGTGTGGCGGCGGTGATCTGCGGCGTGGTGCTGGATCTGGCAAAAAATGTGCTGAGAACGAGATCGGCGCTCTGGATCCTTTTGATGGCGGGGGCCTTCGCCGCCGCCTGCTTTTTCGGAGTGAGCGCCATTGTCATTATTTTTGTCTGCGGAGGCATCGGGCTGGCCCGGGCGCTGATGGGAGGAGAGGGGGCGGGGAAATGATCTATCTGGAGTTATTCTGGGCCTTCTTTCAGATCGGGATACTCAGCTTTGGGGGAGGGTACGCGGCGGTGCCCCTGATCCAGAGCCAGATCGTGGAGCGGCGGGGCTGGCTGGAAATGAGCCAGTTCGCGGATTTGATTACCATCGCGGAGATGACGCCGGGGCCCATCGTGGTGAACAGCGCCACCTTTGTGGGACAGCAGGTGGCGGGGCTTCCGGGGGCTGTCATGTGTACGCTGGGAAGCGTTTTTCCCTCCTTTGTGATTGTCCTGACTCTGTCCTGGCTCTACATGAGATACCGGAGCCTGAAGGCCATGCAGGGCATTCTCACCGGGCTGCGGCCCGCCGTGGTGGCGCTGATCGCCTCGGCGGGTCTGTCCCTTCTGATGCTGGCTCTGTTTGACGCCTCCCTGTTTCAGGCGCGGCCGGAGGATTTCCGGGCGGTGGAGGCGGTGCTGTTTGGCGCCAGCCTGTTTCTCCTGAGAAAATTCAAGTGCAGTCCCATACTCGTGATCTTCGGCTCCGGGATTGTGGGGACGATTCTCTACGTCCGCGTCCGGTGACGTATCATACGGACAGGAATGTCCGACGGTGCGGAAAGCTTCGGTGTTCTCTAGAGCGTGTTTGAAAATTCATTGCACCTGTCTGGCAGTCCCACTTTGCGGCCTATCCGAGCCCGATTTCGTCAGCGTAGCCCCACTACGCCTCCTCAATCGGACTCGGATATCCCACAAATTGGATCAGCCATCCAGGCACAAGCAATTTTCAAACACGCTCTAGTTTTCCTTTTGGCGATTTTTATTCAAATTCCTCCAGGGAGGGAATCTCCTCGGTGAAGACTTCTTTCCCAAGCTCACTGATGGAGGTTTTCCCGGCCCTTCCGTATTGATAGAGCTGGTCCAGAAACTCAATGGCGGCCCGGATCTTCGTACGGAGCAGATATCCGCCGGACTGGGTGGATTCAGCCAGAGCCTCCACAGGCAGAGCGGGAGTCCAGCCGTAGGCTCTGCCGTGAAAATCCTGTATTTTGCACAATACCTCGTTGATCTCGCTTCTGGTGAGGGGAAGCAGTTGAGGAGCTTTGGACAGAAGATCCAGCACCGTCTTCGCCGGCTCCTGCTCATCCGGGTAAATGGACGCCAGGTTTTCATACTCATGCTTTCCTTCGATGACATCCTCGCCGTAGGAGGCGCTGAGGGCGAACATACTGAAGGTGGACTCGAAACAGTCCTCCGGCAGGAGGAAGCGGGCCATATTGCGGTAAGCGTTCAGCCGCGCCTTTTTGCTGAGCCGCCCCATTAGCTCCGTCTCATCAATCAGAATGACCCATCCGTGATAGCCCATCTGGGTAAACAGATGGCTCATGAAGGAAAAATAATCGCCGCAGTATTTGGTTTTGGTGAAATTCACGTTGTATTTTACCGGTTGACTGAAAATACGGCGGTAAATCTTTTTCAGAGGAGCGTTTGATATAAAGTCTCCTTCCAGATCTGCCTGAAGCAGGAATTTTTCATCAGAATCCTCCGTATTCAGGTAGGAGCGGAACAGATAATACAGCTTGTCCGTTTCCAGCTGCTTGGCCGCATAGAGCAGCATCTCATTGGCCAGGGGACTGTTGGCGGAGATCTTCTCCAGCTCATGCATAAAGCCGGGCTGGCGGCGTTTGGGAAGATACGTGTTTTGGATCATTTTCTGGTAGATCAGATACAGCTTGTCCATGGGGGTTTCCTTGCTCAGAGACAGGTAGGACACCACCATATTATTGGAATGGGCAAGATTGAAGACCGTATTCAGCAGATGGGTTTTGCCCTCCCCGTACTTTCCGCTGATAATCATTCCGCTGGATTTCCCTTGATCACATACCAGATCCAGCCGGTCGGAAATTTCTTTCATGATTTTCGGCCGGGCCTCGGAAAAATATTGCCCAACGGCCCGGGAGGGAATTCCGGAACGGAGCGCTTCTATAATATGTCTGGCTTCAATATCATACATCCGTATTCACCTCCTGCATGGCGATTTGAATCAGTCTGGGGATGCCTACCCCGCCGGTATGGGCCTGACGAAGAACCTCCTCCGCTCCGGCCTGATCCAGAGGAGCGATTTGGATACTTCTGGACAGATGGGACAGGCTTTCGGATATGGAAATAATGACCTCCGGGGTATATTCCTGAGCGGCCAGCCGGTCCATATCCACCATGTCGCGGAACCGGTTGAACCGCTCTCCGATGATCTCATTCTGGATTCTCATCCACAGCGCTTGATAGGATTTCAGGCCTGCGTTTTCATTATCAATTAACTCCCGGTCAAAGGCGAATACAAACATAATATTTTTCATACTGTCGATATCGTCAATGAGCTGGCGTATGCTTTCGTAGGTATCCTCTCGCCTCATCTTTGTGTAGTGAATAGGCTCCAGACTGGAGCGGCTGACCAGAATCTCCAGATCGTCAATGGTAATAAAGAGGCCGGAGGAGCCGCCCATGCGGATGATCTCGGCTAAGGAGCGCAGCATATGCCGGGCATTGTATTTCGTGATGCGGGTGGGATAAAAGCCCAAGGCCCGAAGCTGGGAGAGCTTGACGGTCCGGTCGCCTCCGAGCCACGCCAGAAGCAGGTCCCGGTTTTGCTCCTCCAGAATGGGATATCCAAGGATGCTTCCGGTGAGCATACTGCAGGCCAGAGCAAAATTATTGTCCAGCATGGGATTATCTAAGAAAATCTGCTTGAGCTGGGAACGAATCTCCCGTTTGGTCAAGGCGTCACCCATGCCGTTTTGAGACAGATAGTCGATAAACCTCATTTCCACTGGGATATCTTCGGGATCAAAGCCCATTTCCCGAATCAAATAGTGGCTGGCGGCCTCCAGGCATTCCATAATATGGCACTGCCGGAAAATCTCCACATAGATTTCCTTGAAATCATGCATCCAGATATCTTTAGCGGAAAAGTGGACGGTTCTGTAATTTTCCTTCTGCGCCATGGAGGTCATGAGCCGGAGAAAGTGAGTCTTTCCGCTTCCGCGGCGGCCAGTTATAAATTTAATTTTGCTTCCGCCGTCCCGGATATATTCCTGAAGGTACTGTTTTTTCCAGAAATCTGTGAGAAACGCAATGCCGCAGGTCAGGTCTTCTATAGGAATCTGCCCGCAGAGCTCTTCGCCGATCTGGGGCAGAGCGGAGCTTTGACTAAATGCTGGTTTCATATTTCCACCTCTTATTCGTAGTAGCGAATGGTAGCGAGAAACACTTCCTGACCATTGTGATCCAGAATGCGAATGGATTTCCCGCCCACTCTGCTGGGACCGAACTGGAATTTTCGGCCGTTCTTTGTCTCTTCGATGCCGGAGGAGTAGAGTCTTGCCAGATCAAAGGCAAAGCTCTGCTGATCGTAGTCTCTTCTGAAACGGCTCATGGGAGCAAGAAATTTGTAAAGGCTTGTAAGGTAGAGATCCGCTCCCGGCTGCTTTTTCAGCTTCAGAACAGCCAGATCATAGGCGTCCGCCAGCTCAGACGCAAAGGTCTGGGCGTTAAAAGAGGCCTTGTTGAGCCGGGCCTGTCCGGTTTTTACCAGATCCACAAAGCTTCGGGGGCGCATACACTGCACCTTCTTCCGGTCAAGGTAGATATCCTGATTTTCCATATCCAGCTTTACTCGGTAGGGGAACATTTCGTAGACCGGAGAATCACCCCGCACATCTATGCGCTCCGCCTGGCATGCGGCGAGCATTTGCTCCGCAAAATCTCCGCTTTCAAAATAAGAAGCTGCGTCGAAGGAGTAAACGGTATTTCGAATTTCATCCAAAAGAGCGGAAAGGGAAGCGGCGGTTTCAGTCATAGTATTTAAATCCCGGGCAAGGCTTTTTACGTCTCCGCTTTCCGTTTCCCGGCTGAGAGCTTTAAAAAGCCGCTGGAGCGCGGCCAGGTTGTCCTTTACAGCTTTTTCCTGGGGCTGCAGGGAAAGATAGAAATCTTCATAATTCATATTGTTCATCCTCTTTGCTTTTTCTTAAAAGTATATATGAAAGAAATCAGGTTTTCAACATTTTATTTCAAAAATAGCGGCGGAGTGATACAATAAATGTTAAGATAGTTATCGTTCATGCCGCAAAATTGTGGAAAAACTTCGTGGGAGGTGAGAAGATTGAAAAAAGCGCTTTATCAGTGGCAGGAGGAATGCCTGAGGCGGTGGCGGGAAAACGGCCGCAGAGGGATGGTGCAGGCGGCGACCGGTTCCGGGAAGACATTTCTGGCCCTGGAGGCCATTGAGCGGGCGGATAAGGAAAGAAACGGAAGCCTGCGTATCAAAATTGTTGTTCCTACCGGAGGGCTGATGAGGCAGTGGTATGGGGCTTTGAGGGAATTTTTGTCGGAAAGGGAGGAGGATTCCATAAGTCTCAGGAAAAAGATTGGCCTGCGGGGCGGAGGGCGAAAAGATCCGGAGGATCGAAAATATATGATTTATGTGATTAACTCCGCACGATATGAGCTGGCCAGGCGTATTTTGTCGGAGCTTCAAAGGGGCGAAACGGTTTTCCTGATAGCGGATGAGTGCCATCGTTATGAGAGCGGGCAGAATCGGCTGATTTTTGAATTCCTTCCTTTTATAAAGCCGTATGAAGAACGTTTTTTCTCTCTCGGTTTATCAGCCACACTTCCCGGAGGGGCAGGGGAGAGCTATCTGGCATCTGTTCTGGGAAAGCGGATCTATAGCTATGAAATGAAACGGGCTGCCGCACTGCGTACGGTGTGCCAATATGATATTTACCATATTTCTCTTTCCTTCCGGGAAGAGGAGCGATTCGAGTATGAGGATATTACAGAGCGAATGCGGCTTTTGTACCGGAAGCTTCTCGGATGGTTTCCAAGCCTGGGAGAGGTGAACCAGAGGGAGCGGTTTGAAATGCTTCGGGCACTTACCGGAGATCGGAACAGAAACGCGGCGGAAGCGGCTGCCCATTATATGAAGCTGGCCTATAAGAGAAAAAGTCTGGTGTGTCTGGCGTCCGCACGGTGCCTTTGCGCATATGATTTAATAAAGAAGCTGGGATCAGAGGAGAAAATCATTATTTTTGGGGAGCGGATCAGCCAGGCGGAGGAGCTTTACGGGCTTTTGGAAAAAAGCTATCCGGGAAGAGTGGGGCGGTACCATTCCGGAATAGGGCAGCAGGCGAACCAGAATACGATGGAGCGATTTCGAAATGGGGAGCTGAGGATTTTGATCGCCTGCAAAGCAGTGGATGAGGGAATTGATGTGCCTGACGCATCGGTGGGTATTATCCTTTCAGGCACCTCCACTCAGCGCCAGAGGATTCAGCGCCTCGGGAGAATCGTCAGGCAAAAGGAAGGAAAGGGCTGTGCGGCATTGTATTATCTGCATATAACGGATACCTCGGAGGATCTGTGCTTTTTGCCGGAGGCGGGGAGCCGCATAGTATTTGAACTGGAATATCTCCCCGATGCCCATGAGTTTGTCAACCCTCCTTATGATAAAGCGGCGGATGCGGTTTTGCGGGAGATGCGCCGGAAGGGAGCCGGAGAAGAAGAGCTCATGGAGGCCGGCCGCTGCCTGGAGCTGGGAAGTGTCCGGTCAGACTGGAGACTGGCTCCTGCCAGTATGGCGGCCAGGATAAGGGAGGCAAGATACGTCGAGGATAAAAATTATTGGATCTGTATGAAAAGGCTGGCAAATCTCCCGCAAACTGGGAAGCGCCTTCAACAGAGCTTTTTTCCGATAAAATAGAAGCCCCTTGACTTGTGACCGTTCATGGTGGTGAAGGTTAAATGCTGGTACTTCAAGGAGGCAAAGCCGGAAAGCAGCTCTGAGATCCATTGCTCACTGTGGTGACGGCAGACGGCTCCCTCCGGGGGAAAGAAATGCAAAGGATCGCAGAGCAAAGTAAAATTAGAGGCATACCACCGTCAATTTCCTCTGACAGATTATTTCAGCTTTGATATAGGGCCTTACGTTTCGATGGTCCGGTTTGAGAGTGAGGAAGTGATTCTGGAGGAGGGGAGTGTCCCGGATTATTTATATTATGTAATCAGCGGCAGGGCAAAGCTGTTTTTGTCCCATGAAAATGGCCGGGTCTCCCTGATTAATTTTTTAAACGCGCCCTGCTTTATGGGGGAGATGGAGCTGCTGGGCGCACAGAAAAATGCCAATGGGATAACGGCCATCACACCGTGCGTTTGCTACAGAATCCATATAAAGGAATGCGGGGCCAGGATCCTGGACGATGTGAAATTTCTGCGCCATCTCTGTCTTTTCCTCAGTGAAAAGGCCATCGGCAACACCGCCAATTATTCCCGCAACCAGTCCTATCCCCTGGAGGCCCGTCTGGCCGATTTTATCCTGCTCACCGCCCAAAACGGCTTTTACCGGGAGAGACATACGGAGGCGTCGGAATATCTCGGAGTGACCTACCGGCATTTCCTCTATGTCCTGGCCGGCTTTGTGAAAAAGGGTCTCCTTCGGAAAACAGACAGAGGATACTATATCAATGACCGGGAAGCCCTGCGGAGCTTGGCCAAGTTCACGGATTTTTCATAAAGAAATTAGTGCTCAGGGGGTTTTCCGGGCAATGAGCGAATTACAAAAGATTTATGATATGTGAAAAAGACCGGCTGTGGGGTGAGAAATACTGTGCTGAGCAGTCGGGGGAAGATGGAAAATTATTGTTGCTACGGCAAGGAAATTGACGCGGGATGCAGGTCAGCAGGGGTTTTTAATGTACCATGCCCCAGATTTCAATCGCATATTATTTCTTGCCGTGCGTCTTAATATATCCTGAATACCATGCCTCAATCACATTGATAAATTTTTCAAGCGTATCTATTCTTATTGAAAAATGGATGTCATAACGGCTTCCCGCTTCCCGGGAGGAAATTCTTTCAGCATTAATTACAATGAAGTCTGGTACATTTAGGCATACACCGATAGACTTAGCGTAGTTTATTAAAAACAGTATATTATGTGTTCTTATTTTAGAATAATTATAAGTAATACCGGATTTTTGAATTTGGTATTTTATTAGTTTTTCTACAGATTGCTGTATATGATACGCACATACATTTTTTATATCTTTTATTTTTGTATGCTTCTTATAATACTCCAAAGCTTGCCTTGACATTATAATATCTGCCCTTACCAGACCTAAGGATAATTCTTCCATGCCCTTACCCTCTTTTATATATTACGGCGCCTTTACTTATACTATCTAAGATGCCGCCTTTTGAACCATTCTTAAAGTACAGTATGTCGTAATCCTGAGAATAATCATTAAACTTATACACCTCTCCCGCAAATTTTCTGTAGCTGGGTGAGGTAAGAACTTTACCCGGAGTTTTCTCTCCGAACACCGCTATGTCTATATCGGAGTTATCAGTACATCTTTCTTCTATAGACGAACCAAAAAGAACTATTTTTTCTATATATTTACAGAGAGGGGCTTTATCAATTATATTTAATATGAAATCCTTTTTAATATCCGCGACCATACTTTCAGTTCCATAGTTGGATTTAATAGCTACCAGCTTACACATACCAGCACCCCCTTCTCAATCATTATTGTAACACATATCATGCCTACATTAAATAGTTTTTATAATGAAAAGAAGCCTCCTCACAAAGGGAGGCGGTCTATGTTAGGATAGATTAATCAACGGCCTAAACGTTGTGATAGAATATAGCAGACTGACAGAACACATTTTTTGCGGGTTATAAGCAGCCGTTCGGACTTTGGATGGAGATATTGACAGACGGTCAGGAAAACTCATAAAATAAATAAAAGTTCAGGTTGTGGTTATGATAGTATTATGATAAAATTATGATAAAATAAATGAAAGGAGCGTTCTATATGATACAAATTCGTCCCGTATCGGACCTTAGAAATAAATTTTCAGAAATTGAAAAAACGGTCAGTGAGGGTCAGACCGTCTATCTAACTAAAAACGGCTATGGCGCTATGGTAGTAATGAGTCTTGAACAATATTCCGGATTGACTGACAGTATCGAAAAAAAGCTGGACGAAGCGGATAGGATGGCTCAGATCAATGAGGAACGACTTTCGCATGAAACTGTATTCCGAAATATAAGGAGCGCAATAAATGGAAAATAAAAAATATCAGCTCCGATATTTGCCGCTATTTGAACAGGATTTATTGGAAACGGTCAATTATATTGCGAATATTCTAAAAAATCCGGATGCTGCTTTGCGTCTGGTGGATGATGTGGAGAAAGCTATTCTGGAGCGGCTGAACAATCCGGTTTCATTTGAGCCGTACCATTCGGCAAAGAGCAGATTATATCCGTACTATCGCATATATGTGCGTAATTACGTTGTTTATTATGTAGTGATTGACGATATTATGGAGGTGCGGCGTTTCCTTTATGGCGCAAGAGACATAGACAAAAATCTATAATAAAATTTTCTTTAAAAGCCCTGCTATTCCTTTACAGCTAGTAAATATAGGTTAGCAGGGTTTTTTTCTAATTACCGTCTCCAAAACAATTCTTCCATGCGCTTATATAACCCCGCAGTCGGGGTTGTACCCGTATGGCAGAAAGGGGGGGATGATAGATAGGATAGTCAGAGAACACCAAAATACTGGGTTTGTAAATTTTTTAAAAAAATTAGCACTCACCCCTTGACAGTGCTGATAATAAGTGTTATAACACGTATAGAACAAAGGAAACAGATACAGAGCACCGGATGGAGCGAGGCGAAAGCTTCCGCAGATATGTCCGGTGAGAGGCGAAAGGGATAAGATGGTTCCCGGGTTTCCTGGTTCGGGAAGACAAGGTAAACAGCATAGTGATGTATGGAAAAGGAGAGATGATTTATGTTGATGCCGAGTATTTTTGGAGAGAATTTATTTGATGATTTCTTTGGAGGTTTTCCGTTTTATGATGACAAGGCCGTAAGAGACACGGAGAAGAAGCTGTACGGCGGCAGAGCGAATCAGATCATGAAGACAGATATAAAGGAAAAGGAAGACGGCTATGAGCTGGAGATCGATCTGCCGGGCTTCAAGAAGGATGAGATACAGGCCAAGCTGGAAAAGGGCTATCTGACCATCAGCGCCGCAAAGGGCCTGGACAAGGACGAGCAGGATAAGGAGACCGGGCGGTACATCCGCAGAGAGCGCTATGCTGGCGCATGCAGCAGAAGCTTTTATGTGGGCGAGGAGGTTACGCAAAATGAGATCAAGGCGGAGTTTCAGCACGGCATTCTGAAGCTGTTTGTTCCGAAGAAGGATCGGAGGCCGGCGGTGGAGGAGAACAAATATATCTCCATTGAGGGTTAAAGCGGCGGATACCCGTTTGGGTATAGTCTGGTAAAATGGCGCGCGGGGGTGTGCCTGTGAGATAAAGTGTGATAAACGGCGGGCCGCCCTGGAAACGGGGCGGTTCTTCTTTTGCTGATTTTGATTCCAGAGGGTTTTCGGATGGAGGGTGATGGGATGGCTGTGAAAAGAGATTGCTATGAAATTTTAGGAGTTGACAGGAATGCGGATGAGGGAGCGATTAAGAAGGCATATCGGAGGCTTGCCAAGAAATATCATCCTGATACGAACGCGGGGAACGGGCAGGCGGAGGAAAAATTTAAGGAAATAACGGAGGCCTACGGAATTTTGAGTGATCCTCAAAAGAGAAAGCTGTATGACCGGTTCGGATACGCGGCCTTTGACGGCGCCATGGGGGAGGGAGGCTTCTACGGAGAAGGCGGCCCTGGGACCCGTGGGAAGGGAAACGCAGGCTTTTATGGAGAGGGAGGAGAGCCGTTCGGGAGAAATTTCTGGGAAAATTTTGGTTCCGGCAGCGGATATGGGAGCCAAAATGGCGGCGGCTCTGGCTTCTATCAGTCAGGTGACGGAAATTACCGGTCCTATTATTACTCGAATGGGGAAATGGGAGATGGCTTCGATTCTATTTTCCGTGAAATGTTTGGGAATAAGGGGCGTCAGGAGGGCTTCCGTCAGAGCGGCTTTGATCGGGGCGGTTTTCAGCGGGAGGACTTCCGGCAGGGAAGCTTTGATCAGGGCGGCTTCCGCAGGGGAACCGATGTGACGGCGGATGTTTCCATTACCTTTGATGAGGCGGCCTTTGGCTGTGAGAAGGTGATTCGTATCCCGTCGGAAGGTCCGTCGGGAGGGATTCAGTCCCTGAAGGTGAAGATCCCCGCCGGGATCGATTCGGGCAAAAGCATCCGTCTGGGAGGAAAGGGAAGACCGGGAGCGAAGGGCGGCCCCGCGGGGGATTTGCTGCTGCGGATCCATGTGGGGACGAAGCCCGGGTATGAGCGGAAGGAGATGGATGTGTACACCACCGTCACCGTACCCTTTGCCACAGCCGTTCTGGGAGGGGAGGCCAGGGTGAGCACCCTCTATGGAGATGTGATGTGCAAAATCAAGGCAGGAACCCAGTCCGGCACAAAGCTGAGGCTGAAGGGAAAAGGTATCGTCTCCATGAAAAACGCCGCCCTCTACGGAGACCATTACGTTACCGTGGAGGTAGAGGTCCCGAGAAATCTGAGCGGGGAAGCGAAGAAAAAGCTCCGTGAATTCGAAGCCGCCTGCAAAAGAAGCCACGGAGCGAAAGGAGCGGCCTGAGGCGTATGGGCCTTTATTCGGATAAATAAAAGAGCAGGAAAACATTTTCGGACAGGGAGAATTGTGTTATAATTTAGGAAAAAATGTGGAGCGGGGGTGTTGGTATGCTGAAAAAATATTCTTCCTGTATGATTATGTGGCTCATATTTGAGACGGTGGCGGTGGTGCTGTGGCGGACTTTGGACAATGTTTTTTACTTTTTTAATTTTTCTTATATCGGCACCGCCATTGCCCTGGGACTGGCGCTGTACGCCCAAAAGAAGCGGTACGCGAGGAACGCGGTGCAGTTTGCGGTGGGGCTTTATATGCTGGTGTATCTCGGCTTTCTCTGCCGGGAGAATATGCAGATCGAGGGCTTCTGGTATTATCTTTTCCTGGGGGTATTTGAGGCGGCCACCATCCACTATGCGGTGGCGAAAATCTTTGGCCCTCTGATCTTTGGCAGAGGCTGGTGCGGGTACGCCTGCTGGACTGCCATGGTGCTGGATCTGCTCCCCTTCAAGACGCCGAAGGGGCCCAGGAAAAACTGGGGCTTTATCCGGTATCTGGTTTTTGCCGGATCTTTGATCTTTGTCAGCGCCCTTTTCCTGCTGAAGGTGGCCAATCTCGAGACAATCATGTGGTGGTGCTTCATTGGCGGCAACCTCCTTTACTATGCCGCGGGCATTGCCCTGGCTTATATCTGCAAGGACAACCGGGCGTTCTGTAAATATATCTGTCCCATCACAGTCTTTTTAAAGCCTATGAGCTATCTGGCCCTGTTCCGCATCCGGGTGGATCAGGAGAAGTGCGTTTCCTGCGGAAAATGTCAGCGGATCTGTCCCATGAACGTGGAGGTCCCCAGCAATTCCAGAAAGAGGAAAAACGGGACGGAGTGCATTTTATGCATGAAATGCGTGGAGGGCTGCCCGAAAAAGGCGCTGAAGCTGTGAACATCGGATTTCATGTGGCGCTTGAAAAAATGTGAAAAATGGACTATGATAAGAAGAGCGGTGACGCGCGGGCCGGAGTTGGGTTCCGTGTGACGCCGCGAAAACGGGGAGCTGACTGAAGCCGGCTGAGAGGAAACTGATTGGTTTCGACCCATAACCTGATTTGGATAATGCCAACGTAGGGAAATAACGCCATGGGAGAGTGGAGATACCTGCGGGTATCTCTATTTTTGTTTTATCAGGCGCTTTTTCAGCCATGTTCCGGTCAGGACAGAATTACAGAAAGCGGCGGATCGGGGACACCACTTTTTGCCGCTATAGAAAACGTTGCATAGTGTACGGAGGCAGGGGCCTCACCAGTTGAGAATGGAGGAAAATGGAATGGAAAAGTACACAACACAGATGGATGCAGCCAGAAAAGGCGTCGTGACACCGCAGATGGAGACCGTGGCAAAAAAAGAAAATATGCCGGTGGAGCAGCTGATGAGGCTGGTGGCGGAGGGAAAGGTGGCCATTCCGGCCAATAAGCGCCACACCTGCCTGGACCCGGAGGGAATCGGAAGCATGCTCCGCACAAAGATCAACGCGAATCTGGGCGTGTCGAGAGATTGCAAGGACTACGGCGTGGAGATGGAGAAGGTGATGAGCGCGGTAAAGCTGGGGGCGGAGGCCATTATGGATTTGTCCAGCCATGGGAATACCCAGCCCTTCCGGCAAAAGCTGACGGGAGAGTGTCCCGTGATGATCGGAACGGTGCCGGTGTATGATAGCGTGATCCACTATCAGCGGGATCTGGCCACCCTGA